>NZ_JBCPGA010000011.1:0-77124 GCF_040914135.1 Ruminococcus sp. RTP21204st1_B2_RTP21204_210225
GCGTTCTAAATTATTTCATTTTACATAAGTTGATTGTTAAATGCTTGTTAACATCAACACGGAAGTTGAAATAGCCATTTAAAATAAAATGTTGACTTGTAGGCTTTTTAATGGTATAATATAAAAAATATGTGGAAAGGATCATATATGATGAGAGTTGAGCTTATTACCCATACACCTGAGCCTGAAAAGGTGGTTGCTACTGCTGCAAAACTTTGCTATTCAAGCAGTGATATCGCCTCGCTTAGAGAGGGCCTTACGGAAGAAAAAACAAAGAGCTTTATTGAAAGGCTCGTATCTATTGGTCACGAAAGCCCTATGGAACACGTTTCTTTTACTTTTGGCATAGAGGGGATATCCCGTGCCTGCTCTCATCAGTTGGTAAGACACAGAATTGCGTCTTATTCTCAAAAAAGCCAGCGTTATGTAAATGAAAGCGGCTTTGAGTTTATCACGCCACCATCAATAGAGGCTGTGCCAGAAGCAAAGGCTGAATTTGACAAGCAAATGGATCAGCTCCTTGAGTGTTATAATAAGATTGCTGACATACTTACCAAAACTCATGAGAAGGCATTTTTAGAGCAGGGTATGTCTGAAAAAGACGCACTTAACAAGGCTAAGAAAAAAGCCTATGAGGACGCAAGATTTGTTCTTCCAAACGCTTGTGAAACAAAGATAGTTGTGACAATGAACGTCAGAACACTGTTTAATTTCTTCCAGCATAGATGCTGTAACAGAGCACAATGGGAGATAAAGGCTGTGGCTGATGAAATGCTCAGACTTTGCAAGCAGGCCGCTCCTGAGCTTTTCAAGAACGCAGGTCCGTCATGTGTAATGAAAGGCAAGTGTCCAGAGGGCGCAATGAGCTGTGGAAAAATGGCTGAAGTAAAGAAAATTTACGGAGAAATGAATAATGTTGAGTAGATCTGGACTTATAGTTCTTGAGGGACTTGATGGAAGTGGAAAATCAACTCAGTTTGAAAGGCTTTCTGCTTATTTCAGTGAAAATGACATAAAGCATAAGGCTATAAGCTTTCCTGACTATGATAATCCGTCGTCTGCGTTGGTAAAAATGTATCTTAATGGTGAGATAGGCAAAACGCCTGCTGACGTAAATGCCTACGCAGCTTCAAGCTTTTACGCTGTTGACAGATACGCTTGCTACAAACAATTTTGGGAGCATGACTATAAAGAGGGAAGTCTTGTACTTGCAGCGAGATATGTTACGTCAAACTGCATTTATCAGATGACAAAACTGCCGAAAGAGCAGTGGGAAGATTTTATAGGCTGGCTTGAAGATTACGAGTATGATAAGCTTGGGCTTCCAAGACCTGACAAGGTGATATTCTTGGATATGCCAATAGAGATATCTCAAAAGCTGATGTCGGGAAGATACGGCGGAGATGAAAGCAAAAAGGATATCCATGAAGCAAATGTGGAGTATCTGAAAAAATGCCGTGAAGCCGCTTTGTTTACCGCAGAGAAACAGGGTTGGGATATTATTCCTTGCAGCGACGGCAGCGAGCCTTATACAAAAGATAAGATTTTCGGAGATGTTCTGGGGTTAATCAATAGAAAGTAATGTGTGTTTAATGTTTGATTTCAGAAAAATAAGTTTTGAGGACAAAGAATGGATAACCAAGTGTCTTGCAGTATCAGATTTCAGAGGAGCAGAATATTGCTTTGCAAATAATATGGCGTGGCAAAGACTTAATGACACTGTAATAACACATCATGGTGATTTTTATATAAGCTGTTCCTTTGAGGACGGTCAGCCGTATTTTACATTTCCTGCGGGCGTTAAAATAGACGTTGAGGGCAAAGAAAAATATATCAGGCTTTTTGATGAACTTAAAGAATATGTTTCCGCCCAGGGAAAACCGCTTATCGTATCTTCTGTAACAGATGATAACCTAAGCTGGATAAAAGAATATTATGGTGATAAAATCATCTGCGAGTATGATAGGGACAGTTCAGACTATATTTACAATGCTTCCGACCTTATCGAGCTTAAAGGCAAAAAGTATCACGGCAAACGTAACCACATAAAGCGTTTCATGGACGAGCCTTGGGAATACAGAGTGCTTACTGATAAGGAAATAGACAGCTGTATTGAATTTTCGGCTGAGTTTTATAATAAGAATGACAACGCTGACGATCCTTCGGCGGTGGTTGAGCAATATGCTATTGATCTTTTTCTTACGAATATGGATAGGCTCGGACTTAAAGGCGCTGTACTTTACAGAAATGATAAAATGACAGGCTTTACGGTTGGTGAACAAATAAATTCGGATACCTTTGTGGTGCATATAGAAAAAGCACTCGCTGACGTTCAGGGTGCATATCCTATGCTGTGTAGTCAGTTTGCATCGCATAACGCAAAGGGTCTCAGCTTCATCAACAGGGAAGAGGATCTAGGAATAGAGGGCCTTAGAAAGTCAAAACTTTCTTATAATCCTGCTTTTCTTTTGAATAAAAATGTAATTACTTTCAGATGATCGAAAGGAGTCATTTGTTATGGTTTATGTATTTCTTGCCAATGGTTTTGAGGAAATGGAGGCTCTTGCCCCTGTGGATCTGCTCAGACGAGCAGGCGTTGAAGTTTTTACTGTAGGTGTAGGCTCTGATATGATAGTCAGCTCACACAACATTCCTGTCAAGACCGATACAACAGTGGATAAGATAGTTCTTAATGACGAGCTCGAAATGATAGTTCTCCCAGGTGGTATGCCGGGTACTTTAAATCTTGAAGCAAGCCCTGATGTGCTTGGTGCAGTTGATTACTGTGCTGATAATAACAGATACATTGCCGCAATATGTGCCGCTCCGTCCATAATCGGTCATAAAGGTCTTCTTGACGGCAGATATGCAACTTGTTTTCCAGGCTATGAGAAAGATCTTAAAGGTGCGATACATTCTGCCAGACTTGTGGCTGTTGACGGTGTGTTCATCACTGCAAAGGGCGCAGGCTGCAGCATGAAGTTTGCACTCAAGCTTGTAGAGCTTCTTGTTTCAAAAGAAAAGGCAGAAGCCCTTGAATCAGGTATGCAGAGCAAATGACAGATAAAAAAGCTTTAAGAAAGCATTTCAAAGAGATACGTCTTAGTATGTCTGCGGAAGAAAGAAAACAGGCAGATGTAGCTGTTCAGCAAGCTTTCCTTGACAGCGAGGAGTATAAAAGCTGCACAACTGTGCTTGCATATGTTTCCTCTGATATTGAAGTGTCTACGGCGGAGATAGTAAGAAAGGCGCTAAAGAGCAAGATAGTGCTATGCCCGAGATGTGAAAAAAACGGCAATATTATGTATTTTTACAGAATAAACAGCACCTATGATCTCAAAAAGGGTAGGTTTGGCATTTTTGAGCCTGATGAACGTTGTGAGAAATACTGCGTTTTTGACAATGCCTTGTGTATCGTGCCTGCGCTTTCGTATGATAAAGACGGATACAGGCTTGGCTTTGGTATGGGCTTTTATGACAGATTTTTGGCTGATTATAATGGTATGAAGCTAGGTTTATGTTATGATAACTGTATGTCAGAAAGTTTTTGTCATGACGGCTATGATATCTCTGTAGACAAGGTATTTACTGATAAGGATATGTATACTATAAACACAAAGGAAAGGAAGTAAATAATGGACGATCTGAATTTTAATGTTGACGATATAATAAATGATGTCAACGCAAAGATAAAGTCTGCCGAGAAAAATGAAGCGGACGAAGAAAGCGTTGAAGCAGAGCCTATCGCTGACACTGAGAACAGTTCCGAAGCCTGTGAACAGGCAGATAATACTGACGAGAAACCACAGGAAACTCCAGAAGCGACCGATGACAAGCCTGAACCTATCCTAGCTTTTCACGAGGACAAGTCAGAGGAAGACAAAAGCGAAGAAGACGAGGATAAAGAGCCTGAGAAGCCCGAAAAGCAAGAAAAAAAGCCAAAAAGCAGCAAGAAGAAAAAGAAAAAAAGAAAGAAAAGCAAGGTGAATAATTCGGTGTTTGGCGGAATTATACTTGTTATAGTAATTCTTACAGTCTCTTTAGTGCTTGCAGTGGGCGGCATTTCTATTGGCATGGAGTATTATGGTATCGGAAAAACTGACGAGGATATCAAATTTAATATCCCTGCAGGCTCAACAAACAGTGAGATAGCTGATATACTTGTAAATGAGGGAGTTATAAAGAACAAAAAGCTGTTTATGCTTGCTTTGAAATTTGAAAAGCCTGCAGCTATATATCCTGGTGATATCACACTTCAGCCATCAAGCGGATATTCTGAAATAATCGAAAAACTTTCACAAATGAGAGAGTCATACAAGACTGTAAGCATTACATTCACAGAGGGAGAAAATCTTCTTGACATAGCTAAAAAGCTTGAAGATAATGAGGTCTGCACTGCTGACGACTTCCTGTTTGAATTCAATAAAAATCAAGGCTTTGACTTTGAAAATGATGTTGATGATAACGGCGATATGTTCTATCGCATGGAAGGCTATTTCTATCCTGATACATATGAGTTTTATGTGAATGACAGTGCAGGAAACGTTACCAAGAAGCTTAGAGAGCAGTTTGAAAAGAAATACGAAACTGTCAAAGCTAAGATCAAAAATTCCGGTATGTCACTTAACGAAGTTATGACCCTTGCTTCTATCGTTCAGCTTGAAGCCGCTTCTGAGGACGAAATGCCAAAGGTAGCTTCGGTATTTCTGAACAGACTTGACGACCCTGACACCTATCCTATGCTCCAGTCTGATACAACAACAAATTATATTAAGAATGTTATAAAAACCGAGGCTGACAACACAGCTTCTATCGAGCATTATACCGAGTGTTATGATACCTATAAGTGCAAGGGCTTGCCGGCAGGACCAATATGCAACCCTGGTATGGCTGCAATAAACGCTGTTCTTGAGCCTAAGAAGACTGATTACTATTACTTCTGTAATAATCTTAAGACGGGCGAAACATTCTATGCAAAGACACTTGACGAGCATGAGGAAAATCTTGTTAAGGCTGGACTTGCAAAGAAAAAGTAATAAAGGATTGAATTTTTAATGACTGAAAATAATTTGCTTGAAGTTCTTGCTCCTGTGGGAGATATGGAACGTCTGTATGCGGCGCTGGATTTTGGTGCTGATGCAGTTTATCTTGGAGGTACGGCTTTCGGAATGAGAGCCGCCTCTGCAAGCTTTGACGCTGAACTTCTGAAAAAAGCCTGTGACGAGGCTCACAGCAGGGGTAAGCGTGTGTATCTGACCTGCAATACGCTTCCTCATAATGACGAGATAGTGCATTTAGAGCAGTTTGTGAATGACGCTCTTGCGGCAGGCGTTGACGCTATGATAGCCAACGATATCGGTGTTTTCTCACTGATAAAAAAATATGCACCTGATATGGAGATCCATGTTTCCACACAGGCTGGTATAGTAAATTATGTTACTGCAAATGAATTTTATAACATGGGTGCTAAGAGGGTAGTGCTTGCAAGAGAGCTTTCTCTCGAGGAGATCGCCGAAATAAGAGCAAAGACCCCTAAAGATCTTGAAATTGAGTGCTTTGTACATGGTGCAATGTGCGTAAGTTTTTCAGGCAGATGTTTGCTTTCCCAGTACCTTGTAAACCGTGACGCAAATCGTGGCGAGTGCGCACAGCCTTGTCGCTGGGGATATCACCTTATGGAAGAAAAGCGCACCAATGAGTTTTATCCTGTTTTTGAGGACGAAAAAGGAACTTATATCCTCAACGCCAAGGATATGTGTATGCTCAACCACATTGATAAGCTTGCAGAGGCAGGCGTGAACAGCTTTAAGATCGAGGGCAGGGCTAAATCTTCGTATTATGTGTCCGTTATCACAAATGCCTACAGAAAGGCTATGGATATCTATAAGTCTGATCCTGAGCATTTTGAGTTGCCACAGTGGCTTAAGGATGAAGTTTTCAAGGTAAGCCACAGAGCATACTGCACAGGATTTTTCTTTGGACACCCAAAGGAGAGCCAGTATTACGAAAACGGCGGGTATATTCGTGAATATGATGTTGTGGCTGTGGTTGACGGTTGTAGCGGTGGAAGAATATACTGTACTCAAAAAAACAAATTCAACAAGGGCGACGAGATTGAAGTGCTTTCACCTGTTGGTAGCCCTGTGAAGTTCACCGTGGAGGAAATGTTTGATGAATACGACAACTCCATAGATACTGCAAATCATGCAGCTATGAAGATGTCGATAAGATCAGATCTGACGTTCCCAGAACATTCTATAATTCGTATGAAAAAATAGCAAAAAAGCCATGTGATTTTCCTCACATGGCTTTTTGTTTACTTCTTTTTCTTTTCAATTTCTTCAGACAATGGATTCGACTCCATGGCCTTTTTGATGTTTTCATCAGATAAATGTGTGTATATCTCAGTGGTCGCAATGCTTTTGTGACCGAGTATATCTTTCAGTACAAGAGTATCTACACCGCCGTGTTGGTACATTAGGGTTGCGGCTGTATGCCTGAGCTTGTGGGTGGTAATACCCAAATTGCTAAGTCCTGCACGCTGGAGCTGTTCATCTACTATTTGTTGAACACGTCGCTTGTTTATCCTTGTTTTGTTAGCCGACAAAAAAATGGCAGTTTGTTCCACGTGGGGGCGGGTAGTGTCAATATACTCATCAAGTGCAGAAACACAAGCGTCGTTAAGGTAAATAATGCGCTCCTTGCGGCCTTTGCCGAGGACACGCAGAGTTCTGTTATCTCGGCTGTAATCGCTTAAATTCAAGCCCACAAGCTCGCTCAGACGCATACCGCAGTTAAGGAACAGAGTAATGATACAATAATCACGCACCTGGTTTTTAGAGTCGATATTACGCAGAAGCTCAAGGCTTTGTTCAAGGGACAGATATTTAGGCAAGGCTTGATTTATATGTGGCAATTCAAGATCATCAAGCGGATTGTTTGAAATGAGCTTGGCTTTTTGGCAAAGATAAACATAGAATTGTTTCAAAGCTGAACATTTTCTCGCACGGGTTTTTGTGGAATTATTGCGCTCATCTTTGAGATACTTTAAATAAACATAAGCATCGTTTAGTGAAAAGCATTCGAGCCATTCTATTGGCGTTTCTTTTATTTTTATTTTATTGAAAGGCGTTTCGGCTGGAACTGCATGGTGTTTGACATTAAGATATCGCAGAAATGTTCGGATATCAATAAAATAAGCTTCTTCAGTGCGGTCAGAACGGTCTTTGACAACCTTCATGTTAGTTAGAAAATCGTCAAGATAATATGGGCAATCATCTACATATGCTTGTTTCATTTATATCTATTCTCCTTATTTATCACTTCTCTAAGTTTCACTAAATTTTTATTTAGTGAAACTTTCTGTACACGCTGTGCGAGGGGCTGTTTGTGGCTCTTTTATGCTTTGTCGGCTCTCTCCGTTGTGCACTGCTTTAAGTATACACCCTACTTTGTGGGCTGTCAAGCTATACTACATTTGCGGTAATCCCTTGACAACAAAATTTATTATATCATATAAAGCAAGGCGAGGTTAAAACCTTGCTCATATGATATTTTTTTGTGTATAGAAGTGGCTTACTTACGAACCTTTGTGAGCCACTTCATTATTTTTGAACAAATTATTTTATAAATTTCCTCCAAACAGTTGATTTTACAGCGAAAATATGATAAAATCATAGTAGTATATTTTATGAAAGGAACGATAGTTAATGAACGACAAGAAACCTATGGTCATGAGAATACTCGTTCTCGCTTTGGTTGCCGCACTTATACTCGGTCTGATCGTCGGAACTGTCATTAGTGCTGTATAATGGTGCATATCGGAAATAGCTGGGACGATATTCTGGCTGATGAGTTTAAAAAGGAATATTATTTGAAACTCCGTGAATTTTTGAAATACGAATATTCACACTTCACTGTTTATCCTGATATGCATGATATCTTCAATTCATTGAAGTACACGCCTTATGAAAACGTCAAGGCTGTTATCATTGGACAGGATCCTTACCATGGTCCGGGACAGGCTCATGGTCTTTGTTTTTCCGTTAAAGCTGGTGTTAATCCACCACCTTCTTTGCAGAATATTTTTAAAGAACTTAATGCTGATCTTGGTATCTCTATCCCTAATAATGGCGAGCTTACCGATTGGGCTAAGCAGGGCGTGCTGATGATGAACACTGTTCTTACTGTTCGTCAGGGTCAGCCTAATTCTCATAAGGGTAAAGGCTGGGAGCAGCTTACTGACGCTGTAATAAAAAAGCTTAATGAGCGTAATGTGCCTACTGCATTTATCCTTTGGGGTGGCAATGCTAAGGCTAAGGCACCACTTATAACGAACCCTATTCATGCAGTATTCAAGGCGGCTCATCCATCTCCATTGTCTGCGTATAATGGTTTTTTCGGATGCAGGCATTTTTCTAAGGTTAACGATTTCCTTGTAAGCAACAATATTCAGCCAATAGATTGGACAATAAGCAATAAGTAAAAAAATAACCTCGGTTTGTATCATTACAGACCGAGGTTTTATTTTTATAGTTTTTTGATGTGCTGTATAAGCAACGCTACTCCCATTACAATGAGGTTGTAGACGATAACTAGCGTTGGAGTAAGCTGAACAAATGAACCTGCCAGCATCATTATAAGGGCTATGAGCGCCGCAAGTATCGTTGCACCATACATCACTGACGCACCAAGTTCTGCGGTAAATTTGAGCCTTTTTGCGCCTATCACAAGCATTGCAAATGACGGAAAATGTCCGCTGCAAAGCATTGATGAAGCCTGACGTGGAACGTACTCGGTTTCGCTTTCGTAATCCTTGTGATATCTGAAGCTGAGAAGCTTAACGCTGTCGCTTTCAATATCAAAGAGATCAGAGAGAAAACGCTGTGAAAGAAAGCCGTCAACTGTTCTTATTACTGTTGTGATACCTTCAAGTTCAAGCTCCTGAAGCCAACGTGTAACGGACAGATTAGGCGATACCTGAATAACGAACATTGCTGCTGTTATTCCAGAAATAGAAAGATAGACAGCAACATTCCCATTTGTATACTCCTTCTCTTTTGCTTCTGACGGCAGACCATCAATAGAGTGGTTTTCCATAAGCTCTCTTGTACCAAGAAGTACACGTTTGTTTTCTATCCAGCCCGATAGTCCAAGACCGTCCTCATAAATGTAGCTTTCAACAGGATAAAGCAACTCAGTCTTGCCTCTGAGCATTTTGTAGAATGTAGACTTAAGAACACTTCCCGATTGACAGCTAAGGCTTGCCGCCATTAAAATGCAGTCTTCAATAGAAATAGCTGAGAGTAGCTTAAGGTTTGCAAGCTCAATGCTTCCTTTAGGGAAAAGCTGTTCAGCGTCAACAAGAAGTGAATTTGTGTCAGCAAATTCATCAACAGAAGAATATCCCAGCATTACCGCTGAATACTGCAAATACTTCTTTGTAGCTCTTGCCAAAGGTACATTTACTATAAGCATTACCGCAAACGAAGAACACATGGTAACAGTGCCTGAGAAAGCCGCAAGTGCTATAAACAAACGTTCTTTCATGTTTGACGCACCCTTATCAAATATAAGTGACAAAAGTGCTATAACAACGCCTGCAATGAGGATATAAGGACTTATTTTCTTTGAATACTCATCTGAGATATCAGAAGTGTAGCTGTTCTTCATAAAATCGTCCACAAACTCGGTTTTGCGCATAGCTGCTATCTTTGGCTCTGCAACAGCACCTCTTGTGAAGTTTTCTGCTATTTCCTCATCTTCAACGGATGTAACTGCATATCTCTCAAAATCTCCTGCAACGTACCTAAAATTACGCTCAGTACGTTTTACCACCATAAGTTTTCCAAGAGTATTGAATATCAGACCCACGATTGCAACTGATATGTAAACATGGTAAACATTGTCACGAATAGACTCAGGGTCAAATAGATTTATTATTCCTGCAATGACTGTAATAAAAATACCTATCGCTGCTATTGTATCATTATCTGCCTCTTTTTTAAATAGGCTTTTTATTCCTGCAAGAAGCACGTTATAGCACACCGCTATAGAAATAAGACCCAAAATAGTGTTTGCAAACAGATATGCCGCAGGGGTTATAGTTCTGTCAAATGTCTTTATAAGAGGCAGTTCCAGGTCATTTGCAACCGTTATGAATGTGCTGAAAATGCCCGTAAACAGAAGTACACAAAGCCTTAGAACAAGGTTGCTCTTCACATGACGGATAGAGCCAAAGACCTTTTCGGCGTCATCAAACTTCTTAAACTCCGTCTGCCCTGCCTTGTCTTTATCGTTTGTATCATCACTGTCAGGCTCGCTTTCCTGCTCGTTAGTTTTAAGAACAAAGCTGTCAACTTTCTTCTTTCTGTGCTGTGACAATATAGAGGATTTTTCCTCATAGGTGGCGTCATCAGGGATAAGTGCCTTGTCAAACTCCTCTGTTTTCGGGATTATTTTTCCCGTCAGTCCCATTTTGATATCTTTAAGGCTTGCCCTGTTCACAGGCGGAATGCTCTGCTTTGCAGCCTTGCCTTTTTTATGTTTGGTGAGATTATTTATAAGTGCAGCATTTTCCTCGTTACGTTTTTTTTCGTTCGTATGATCTGACGCCAATTCATCATCAAAATCTGTTGCTTTTATTGGATCATAGCCGTCACTATCTATATCGCTGATATCATTATCTTTTTCAATACTCTCATCAATATTAGTATCTTCATTAGTATCTTCATTTAAAATTTCATCGTTTTCCTGTGACTCATCAGTTTTTAAATCGTTTTCAACTTTTTCGCTGTATTCTGAAATTATATCGTCTATTGAGAATTTATCAGCCAAAGCTTTAACCTCCCTGTTCCTTATAGATTTCTCTGTCTTACGGCTTCATACATAAAAATGCCCGCCGCAACGGAAGCATTCAAAGAATTGACTTTGCCTGCCATAGGCAAACTAAGCAAAAAATCACATTTATCTTTTATTAAACGTCCCATGCCAAAGCCCTCAGAGCCGACTATCAGCCCTATAGGACCAGTTAGCTTAACTTCAGTATAGCTCTGTCCCTCGCCGTCAGTTCCGTATATCCACACACCGTTTTCTTTAAGCATATCAATAGTTGCTGCAAGATTTGAAACTCTTGCAACAGGCAACCAGCTTGCTGCACCTGCGGACGTTTTGAAAACAGTTGCGTTCAATGATGCACTTCTTCTCTTTGGAATGATAACGCCGTGAGCACCTGCCGCCTCAGCCGTTCTGATTATTGCACCAAGATTGTGCGGATCTTCTATCTCATCGCAAATGATAATGAAAGGATCCTCTCCCTTTTCATTTGCGATGCTGAGAATATCCTCCGGAGACACATACTCCGCACACGCACCCATAGCAATAACACCCTGATGTGAAGCTCCTCTGCTCATATTGTTGAGTTTTGTTTCGGTAACACGCTTGACATTTATGCCTTTTTCCTTTGCAAGTCTACAAATAAGTGTTATAGAGCCTTTAGCCTCAGGGTTAATACAGATAGTGTCGATCAGCTTATTTGCTTTTAAAGCCTCAATAACAGGGTTTCTGCCAATTATAAGCTGCAGTTCATTTTCTTCGTCTAAATTATTCTTTTTATCTTGATAATTACTCATTGAATTTTCCTTTTCAAAAAAATATACTACTCGTAATTATACCACAAAAAAAACATAATGCCAATAGTAAACAGGCTTTTTATATAGACTTTCGACGATTTACACAAATTTTATCAATGATATTTATGCTTATCACATACACAATGCGATAAGCAGCAGAACAAGCATTGCCACACCCATTATAGTTGATATCACAGCCGCAAAGTTGAATTTTCTGTTTGTCGAAAACATTTTGTCCCCCGTTATCGCACTTGCGATATCAACAGCATTTTTTCTTAAAATATCAGGGTGTAGATGATTTTTATTTGCGTTTACAAATAATAGAATCTTATCAAAACATTCATTTTCTGTACACTTTATTTCGATGATTTGTTTATTAATTCCTTTAAGCATGACAGTCAACTCCTCTGAATACCAATTACTTGATTATATTACTGATTGTTGGCATTTAAAAAGTGCAATATTCAACATTTCAACGCAAAAATGTTGAATATGAAAAGTTTTCAACATTCGTAGGGGCATTTTCTGTTGAAAACCATGTTGAAAACGTTGAAAACTCATGGTTTTATCGGTATTTGCAGGCTGTTGAAAACTTCATATTACAACGAAAATCGACCATTCAAGCGAAAAAACGCTAACTTTTGGGAACAAATACACACGAGAATGTTACGAATATATTAACATACAAACTTGTCTGTTGAAGGTTATTTGTTAGCAGTGGAATGACCGCGCTCTACATAATTTTTGAATTTGTTTGAGAATAAATTTACAATGCTAGATCCATAGTACAAAAAAATGACCCGATCAAAGAACAATGACCTATTAAATGATATAATCTGATCTTCTGTACATATAATTGTACTTTTACAATCTTCTGCATAAAATCTAAGCTGTAACCATTGTAACGAAAAGTAACGAAAATTTCTTATCTTGTGGTAAGAAATTTTATAGCTCGCTCTATGGAGTCTTTTGAGTTTCCCCAATCGGCATTTGCTCCTGTGTTACGGTAGTCATACATCTTGCAGTAGTGTGATACGTCCGCTTCAAGAGTGTCAAGATATTTGCTTGTCAGCTCGCCGCAAGCGTCAATAAACTGCTTCTGATATTTCTTATCCATATTTTCAGTACACATAGACACTAAAAGGTCATAGTGAGGCAGGCAAAGCATTTCCTGCTGAGCAAAAAGATCTCTGAAATCACGCTGTTGAACATACATCTCAAACAGCGTAACGAGTATCCTTGACATTCCCCAATCCACCTTGCTGCATACAAAACATTCGTTATTTACTGCGCTGACTTTCTTTTGCTTTGCTGTCTTGCCCTCGAACATTTTCTTTCGTGTGAAAATATGCTTTTGCATATCCTGCAAATGTGATTGAAGCATAAGCGCAAGTGACAGTCTATTTTTGCAGGCTCTCATCTGTTCAAAATGTGTTTTGCAGAAACCGAGCTTATTGGTCTCCATACGCACGTCTGGCTCCATCATAGCCGCTCCCATTATGTACTCAACAGTTCTCTGCTCCAACGTATCACGCAGGCGGCATATTGGACAGCCGCATTTCGGCTCAAATATATCTGTGACAGGTATTGTCAGAATGCTTTCTCTCATATGATCTATCCTTTCTTAGATATGTTTATTTTATCCGCTTGAAAAATACTAATATTTATAGTATAATATTTTTTGTAGAATTTTGCAAGTAGATTCGATGATTTTATGATAAATAGGAGCTGAATTTTATGGATTATACACAAAGCGGCAGTGACATTTTGCTGAAACAGCCTGATTTTGGACTAGATGACACACTTGATTGCGGACAGGCTTTTCGCTGGGAGAAGATAGATAAAAAAACTTACAGCGGAGCTTTCCTTAACAACAAACTTACCATAAGCGAGGAACCCGAAAACGGCGTGTTTAGGCTTCATGACACTACTGTGCAGAACTTTGAAAACATTTGGATCGATTATTTTGACCTGAATACTGATTATGGGGAGCTTAAACGCCGCTTCTCTGAGAACGAAACTCTGTCAAAAGCCTGCTCATTTGCAGGCGGCATAAGAATACTCAGGCAGGACAGTTGGGAGGCGTTATCTTCCTTTATAATAAGTCAGAATAACAATATCCCAAGGATAAAGGGTATTATAGGACGTCTGTGTGAGCATTATAGCGGCTACCCTTCTGCTGAAGATATGGCAGATGAAACTATAGACAGCCTTGCGTATCTGCGTTCAGGGTTCAGAGCAAAATATCTTGTTGACGCCATTGAAAAGGTTTTGAGCGGTGAGATAGACTACCAAAAGATAAAAGAAATGCCCCTTGACGATGCACGAAACGAGCTTATGAAGATCAAGGGCGTTGGTCCGAAAGTTGCTGATTGTACACTGCTTTTCGGCTTTTACAAAACGGACGCTTTCCCAAAAGACGTGTGGGTGAAGCGAGTGCTTGCACAGTGGTATCCGAACGGACTTCCCTCTTGTGTGAAGGGTGTTGAGGGCATTGCACAGCAATATCTATTCCACTACATAAGAAATACCCAGAAATAACAAAAGACCCGACCGTGGAGTTTTCCACGGTCGGGTCTGATATTTTATTACATAGACTCTGGGCGAGTTATCTTGAGCATATCAAGAATATTCTTTATTACCTGCTTAACTGCAAGTGAAAGTGAAAGTCTTGCCTGCATAACGCTCTCGTCTTCTCCCATGATACGGCAGTTGTTATAGAACTTGTGATACATTGTAGCAAGGTCTATAACATACTTTGTTACCTTAGCTGGGTCATAAGCCTTTGCAGCCTCGTTTATAACGTTTGGCAGAGTAGCAAGGTGTTTTATCATCTCCTGCTCCTCAGGCGCTGTGAGGACGCTGAGAGCCGCCTTGTCGAGGCTCTTAACTTCAATGCCCTCTTCGTTCATCTTTTTAAGGACAGAGCAAATTCTTGCGTGTGCATACTGTACATAGTAAACTGGATTCTGGCTTGTCTGAGATACAGCAAGGTCAAGGTCAAAATCAAAATGAGAATTAGGCTCACGGAGATTGAAGAAAAATCTTGCTGCGTCTATCGGTATTTCGTCAAGAAGAGTTGACAGAGTGATAGCTTTGCCTGAACGCTTGGAAAGCTTATACTTTTCACCATTACGGACGAGGTTTACCATTTGCATGATAACAATGTCAAGTCTGTCAGCGTCAACGCCAAGTGCTGTCATAGAAGCTTTAATACGAGCTATATATCCGTGGTGGTCCGCACCGAAAATATCTACAGCCTTATCGAACTTTCTTACTGCAAGCTTGTTGTAGTGATATGCTATATCAGGTACAAGATATGTTGGCACACCGTTTTCACGAACGAGAACTCTATCCTTTTCGTCACCGAACTCTGTTGTTTTAAACCAAAGGGCACCGTCTTTTTCATAGGTATGACCGCTTGCTTTGAGCTGTTCGATAACTCGCTGAACTGAGCCGTCCTTATGAAGTGTGCTCTCGTTGAACCACTTGTCATACTGTATTCTATATTTGCCAAGATCATCGTGAAGCTTCTGAATGTTCTTTGGCAGAGCAAAATCGCAAAGTGCCTGACGGCGTTCTTCACTGTCAGCGTTCACATACTTGTCGCCGTATATCTCATTGAATGCGTTTGCATGGTCAATTATGTCCTGACCCTGATAAGCGTCCTCAGGAAGTTCAGTTTCAGGCTTGTATATCTGAAGATATCTAACTTCGAGTGAAGTCTTGAACTTCTCTATCTGATTGCCTGCGTCATTGATATAGAACTCTCTTGCTACCTCATAGCCTGCCTTTTCAAGAACAGACGCAAGACAATCGCCTATAGCTCCGCCTCTTGCGTTGCCTATGTGCATAGGACCTGTTGGATTTGCAGAAACAAATTCCACAAGAACGCTCTTCCCTGCGCCAAGGTCAGTTTCACCGTATTTCTCTTTCTGCTCCAAAACAGTGGCAACTACAGTTGCATACCATTCAGTAGAATAGAAAAAGTTTATGAACCCAGGACCTGCCACTTCACATCTTGCGAAGTATGAGCCGTTAAGGTCTATCTTTGATACGATAGCTTCTGCTATTTTTCTTGGATTGTTTCTGAAAGGTCTTGCACATACCATTGCGGCATTAGTGGAAACGTCACCGTTTTTTGAGTCGGCAGGTATCTCCGTATTAAATGCAGGAACAGGCTCTGCTGGAAAGGTTCCGTCTGCAACAAGCTCGCCCATAGCCTTCATTACAAGCTCCTTAGCCTGAATAAATGCGTCGCTTATGAGATTAGTCATATTATTTTTCCGTCCTTCCAAATATAATTATGCGACAACATTTGCCGCTTTTACTTCTATAGCTATCTCAAAATCACCGATATAGCTTGAATTGACATCTAAAACATAGTGAAAGAAAAGCATTCCACCGTTTTCGTCAAGATCTGATCTTATGGTTTTAGCGGTTATGCCTATCATAAAATCACCGTATGGAGTGCCATAAACGCAATGCTGCTTTTCGCCTATATCAACAACAAGATTCGCTTCAACCGTTCCGGTTCTGTTCATAGTCACCTTGCGGCAGCCTTCGGTTTCTAGCGTTGTAACGCTTCCTTCAAATCCTGTTGCCTCAGACTCCTCATACGATATGCGATATCCTTTTTCGGTTGCTTCATAAAGTCCTGCTGAGATAAGCTCTGTTTCTTCTTTTGTATTACCGTCGCTTTGACGGCTAACAAGTTTTATTGATACTTCCTTGCTGGTCAAATAAAATCCTCCAGTTTACAGCTTTAGGCTGCATTTTGATATTTGTGCATTGATATTGTTTCCGAGAAAGCGTTCAACATTCTCAGAAAACAGCTCAACGCTGTCGGTACAGTAAAGCTCAAGGCTCTCACGCTCTTCTCTTTCAGCCGTATCATCGCTGTATGAAAGGGAGTTGAGTGCATATTTCGCAAGCTCCGCACCTGATGAAACAAGTGTTACGCCCTCGCCCATTATATCTGAAATTAGTTCAGTGAGGTGTGGATAGTGAGTACAGCCGAGAATAAGCGTATCAACGTCTTCTTTTTTCATTATTTCAAGATACTCCTGTGCGATATACCTTGCAGGCACACAATCAGGGGCAGTATAGCCATTCTCTACCAGTGGCACGAACATAGGACAAGCCTTGCCGACCACCTTGATGTTAGGGTTAATGCTTCTTATAGCTTTGCCGTAAATGCCGCTCTTTATGGTCGCACTTGTGGCTATAACGCCTATCCTGTTATTCTTTGTAGCAGAGCAGGCAGCCTTTACAGCAGGCTCAACAACTCCGCTTATGGAGATATCTGACTTTATATCCATTGCAGGCAATACAGAAGAAACTGTACCGCAAGCAACGAGTATCATTTTAACGTTATGCTGTTTAAGAAACTCTATATCCTGTCTGGCATAGCTCATTATAGTCTCTCTGCTTTTTGAGCCGTATGGCACTCTTGCCGTGTCGCCAAGATAAACGATATTTTCATTTGGCAGAAGCTTTATAAGCTCTTTCACACAGGTAAGCCCGCCAACTCCTGAGTCGAAAACTCCAATGGCGGCGTTATTCATAATCAACCTCCGCCTTATCAAGTGCCAGCTTGATAAGCTTATCTTCCTGCTGTGCAGGGGTCATTCCCTCGTACTGCATAAGCTGTGGATACATACTTATAGGCGTGTGACCTGGGAGAGTATTTATCTCGTTAAGAATAACAGTGCCGTCTTTCATAAGGAAGAAGTCTACTCTTGAAAGTCCGCTGCAGCCCATTGCTCTGTATGCCTTGACAGCCGTCTTTCTTATTTCTTCAATGCTTTCCTCGCTCATTCTTGCAGGGATAAGCGTTTTGGAAGCGGCGTCATTATATTTTGCGTCAAAATCGTAAAACTCGTCATTTGCGGAGCATACTTCACCGACAGTTGATGCAAAAGGCTCGTCATTGCCCATTACCGCACACTCGCACTCCATACCAACTATAGTTTCTTCTACAATGACCTTGCTGTCATGAGCAAATGCAAGCTTGATAGCAGCTTTAAGCTCGTCTCTGTTTTTAGCTTTTGAAACGCCCACAGAAGAACCGCAGTTTGCAGGCTTGACAAACATTGGATAGCCAAGCTTGCTTTCCATTTCGTCACACTTTTTGTCAAGATGTGAAAGCTCTGAGGTTATAATGCCTACCCACTTTGCTGTCTTTATGCCGTTTGCGTCAAGAACAGTGTGTGTAAGTCCCTTATCCATGCAGTTTGCAGAGGATATGCAGTCACAGCCTACAAATGGTATCTCAGCAAGCTGAAAAAGTCCCTGAATAGTGCCGTCTTCACCGTTCTTTCCGTGAAGGACTGGGAAAATAACGTCAACTTTTACATTCTGATATTCGCCGTTTTCGCCAAGAGCGATAAAGCCCTTGTGAAGAGGGTCAGGGCTGAGAACGCATGGAACATTATCAGGGTGCTGTTCCCATTTGTTTGACGCAATATCGTCAACATCTCCTATATATTTCATCCAGTGACCTTTTTTTGTTATTCCGATACAAATAACATCATATTTGTCCTTTGGTATACTCTTTATAACGTGAGTTGCAGAAACAACAGATACGTCGTGCTCGTTTGATTTTCCGCCGAAAATAACGGCAACTCGGATCTTAGACATAAAAATTCGTCCTTTCTGAATTAGTATCATAATATTATAACATATTTCCGCTAAAATTGCAAATCTTTTTGTGCCAAAATATACGCAAAACTGCCTTGAATATTGTGTTTATTGCATAAGGCAGGACTATTTGCCGTAGGCAGCGACTTTTTCAAAGTTCATATTTCCACCAAAAATGTCAAGGGCAGAGCCAATAGTGAAGTCTATCTTCCCTTTTCCAAGTTCTTTCAGGTTATCGAGATCCTCAAATGATGAAATTCCTCCGGCATAGGTCGATGGAATGGTGCAGTATTCTCCCATTATCTTTGCTATCTGCGGCTCAATGCCCTTTGCTTTGCCCTCTGTGTCAACAGCATGGATAAGAAATTCATCACAATATTTTGAGAACATTTCTAAGGTCTGGCTGTTCATTTCAATATCGGTGAATTTCTGCCAACGGTCGGTCACAACGTAATACTTCCCGTCCCTTTTGCGGCAGGAAAGGTCAAGAACAAGTCTGCTTTTGCCAACGGACTTCACCAGTCTGTTCAGATTATCGAAATTAACAACACCGTTTTTGAAAACAAAGCTCGTCACGATAACGTGACTTGCGCCCTTTTCAAGAAATTGTGCGGCGTTTTCATCATTTATTCCGCCGCCTATCTGCAATCCGCCCTCAAATGCGGATAATGCACTGTAGGCTTGTTCGAGGTCTGCGTTGTAAAATTCGCTGCCGACAGGGTTCAGTATAATAATATGTCCCCCCGTCAGTCCGTATGACTTATAAAGCTTGCCATAATAAGCTCCGTCATATTCTGAAACGAAGTTATCCACAGCATAATTATTTTTGTCAGAAAGGCTTCCGCCCACTATCTGTTTTACATTACCGTTATGGATATCTATGCAAGGTCTGAATTTCATTGCTCTCTCCTATCTGAATTTTCTCATGTACATCACCAAAACTATATCATTTCCGTTTTTAACGCGTTGACAGTATACTTGATGATCTGTATGCTTTTCGCAGAAGCTGTCAAAAACTTTGCTAAGCCCTTTGATATTTTCCTCATTGAAGTTCGTGTCTATCTGGTCAGTTTCACTGAATTGAAAATCGCTCATATCTGACGTTACCGCCACGCTGTCCTGCATATTATCCAAAGCCTTTTCCATAAGACTCTCTATCTCATTTACTGAGTTTATATGCGTAACTGTCTGCGTAATATAGCTGAACTTTGTACTATCTGTATCAGGAAGCTCTGTATCGTCCCAGACGTGTTTTGTTTTCATGTATTCTTTTGAGACGTTAAAATACTTGTGCCTTACTGGTCTATCCGTAAAGTCAGGGATAGGGTCGTCCCAGCAGGCATCAACATAATACCAGCTTTCTCCTATTTGAACTATGTTCCATGAGTGATCGTCGCCCTCAAAATCTGTGGCGTATATGGTCTTGCAGGGTATTTCCAGCATATCCATAAAAAGCTGAAACGTTGTGGAATAGCCTGAGCATATTGCTTTTCCGTTTATAAGACAGCCATATGGATTATCAGAGTTTGGCAGGCCAATACCAAGCGCATTGAGATGTGCTTCGTCATAGCTTGAACAGCCGACTATATAATCATGTACCGCAAGCTCTTTTTCGTAATCGTTCATGTCAAGGGTAATAAGTTTTTCAATGGCTGAAACGGCTTTGTTGTATATTTCAAGCTGTTTATCATCAAGATTTGCTGTATTGCCTGAGAGATAAGCCTGAGATATAGGCGTGCTGTCATAGTAGGAATTTGTGCTGTCGCTGTCAGCACTTGATGACGTAGTCACGGCAGAGGAATTATCCACAACTGTTGTGGGCTTTTGTGACTCTGTACAGCCTGTCAGACATAGTATCACCGCCGATAATAATATCAAAACAGTTTTTGCTTTCATGCTTTTCACCGCCTTGTTTTCTCTGATAACACAACTATTATATAATATACGCTTTGCCGTGTCAAGTAAGGATATCGTAAGAAATGAAAATTTATACAGTAAATTGACGTATACCATGCAAAAATATGCACTAAAACGCTATAAAATCAAGCAAATGTTTATATTTACCTTGACAAAAATCGCAATTTGTTATAAAATATTAATATCAGTTATTTTTGAAAGGATTGTTGTTACAATGGGACTTACTTTAACAGAAAAAATACTTAAAGCACATCTTGTTGACGGCGAATTTGTTAAGGGTCAGGAGATCGGTATCCGTATCGACCAGACACTTACTCAGGACGCAACAGGTACAATGGCTTATCTTGAATATGAGGCAATGGGCGTTCCTCGTGTCAGAACGGAAAAGTCTGTAGCTTATATCGACCACAACACGCTTCAGTCAGGCTTTGAGAATGCCGACGACCACAGATTTATCGGTTCTGTCTGCAAGAAGCACGGCATTTATTTTTCACGTCCCGGAAACGGTATCTGTCATCAGGTACATCTTGAGCGTTTCGGTATACCAGGTAAGACCCTTATAGGCTCTGACAGCCACACTCCAACAGGCGGTGGTATCGGAATGATCGCTATAGGTGCAGGTGGACTTGATGTTGCAGTTGCAATGGGTGGTGGAGCTTATTACATCACATATCCTAAGATAGTAAAGGTAAATCTCACAGGCAAGCTTTCTCCATGGGTATCAGCTAAGGACGTTATCCTTGAAGTTCTAAGAAGAATGTCTGTAAAGGGCGGCGTAGGCAAAGTTATAGAATACTGCGGCGAGGGCGTAAAGACACTTACAGTCCCTGAGAGAGCAACTATCACAAATATGGGTGCTGAGCTTGGTGCAACTACATCTATCTTCCCTTCTGACGAAACAACACTTGCATTTCTGAAGGCTCAGGACAGAGCTGACGTATGGAGCGAACTAAAGGCTGATGATGACGCTGTTTATGACGAACAGATAGACATCGATCTTTCACAGCTCATACCACTGGCTGCCTGTCCTCATTCTCCTGACAACGTTAAGAGCGTAAATGAGATCGGAAAGCTTAAGATAGATCAGGTTTGTATCGGCTCATGCACAAACTCTTCTTATGTTGACATGATGAAAGTAGCTCACATTCTTAAGGGCAAGACAGTTGACCCTAGCGTTTCACTTGCGATCGCTCCAGGCTCAAAGCAGGTACTTAACATGATCGCTGAGAACGGCGCACTTGCTGATATGATAGCAGCAGGCGCAAGAATACTTGAATCCGCTTGCGGCCCATGTATCGGTATGGGTCAGTCACCTAACTCAAAGGGTGTTTCACTTAGAACATTCAACAGAAACTTCGAGGGACGTTCAGGCACAAAGGATGGTCAGATCTATCTGGTATCACCTGAAATGGCTGCTGTTTCAGCTCTCACAGGCTACCTCACTGACCCAAGAACACTTGGAGATATGCCTGAGTTCAAGCTTCCTGAACATTTCAAGATAAACGACAATATGGTTGTTCCGCCAGCTGACGAGGCTGATATGGACAGCGTTGAGGTTCTTAGAGGACCAAATATCAAGCCTTTCCCACAGACTTCACCGCTTGATGACAGCATTGATTGTCAGGTATCACTTAAGGTGGGTGACAACATCACAACCGACCACATCATGCCTGCCGGTGCGAAGATACTTCCATTGCGTTCAAATATCCCTGCTATATCACAGCATTGCTTTACAGTATGTGATGAGGACTTCCCAAGACGTGCAAAGAACATGGGCAAGTCAATAATCGTTGGCGGATCAAACTATGGTCAGGGCTCATCAAGAGAGCACGCAGCACTTGCTCCTCTCTATCTTGGCATAAAGGCTGTTCTTGTTAAGAGCTTTGCAAGAATACACAGAGCTAATCTTATCAACGCAGGTATCCTTCCGCTCACATTTGTAAATGAAGCTGACTATGACAAGATAAATCAGGGCGATGAGATCGTTCTTGCTGACGTTCGTGCAGACGTTGAGGCTGATATGTCTAAGCTTACTGTTGTGAATAAGACAACAGGTGTTGAGATACCAGTTCTCTGCGAGCTTACAGGCAGAACAAAGGATATTATCCTTGCAGGTGGTCTGCTTGACTACACAAGAGAACAGCTCTCAAAATAATAAAGTCTGATATGGAGGTCCCTATGGGATTTTCTCGAAACTTTTCGGCACAAAGGACAGCACTCTCAAAGGTGCTTGCATATGTATGATAGATATTGACAGCGACAGCTATGAGCTTATTATTGCAAGTCTTGACGTTTACAAAAAGATATCTGCGATAGCTAAAAACAACGGATATTCCATTATTACTTTATAGGAGGTCTTACCAATGGCAAAAATTCAGATGAAAACACCGCTCGTTGAAATGGACGGCGACGAAATGACCAGAATTATCTGGCAGGATATAAAGGATATTCTTCTTACTCCATATATTGACCTTAAAACAGAATACTATGATCTTGGTCTTGTTCATAGAAATGAGACCGACGATCAGGTAACTGTTGATTCTGCAAATGCTACAAAGAAATACGGCGTTGCTGTTAAGTGTGCAACTATCACACCTAACGCTGCGAGAATGCCTGAATACAACCTCAAGGAAATGTGGAAATCCCCTAACGGCACTATCAGAGCTATCCTTGACGGAACTGTTTTCAGAACTCCTATCCTTGTTAAGGGTATCACTCCTTACATTCCTACATGGACAAAGCCTATCACTATCGCTCGTCACGCATACGGCGACGTTTATAAGAACGTTGAAATGAAGTGCCCTGCTGGCTCAAAGGCAGAGCTTGTTTGCACTGACAAGGACGGCAAGGAAACTAGAGAAACAATTTACAACTTTGAGTGCGACGGAATCATTCAGGGTCAGCACAACAAGTCAACTTCTATCGCTTCATTCGCAAGAGCTTGCTTTAATTTTGCACTTGATAAGAAGCAGGATGTTTGGTTTGCTACAAAGGATACTATTTCAAAGAAGTATGACCACACATTCAAGGATATTTTTCAGGAGATATACGATAACGAGTACAAGGCTAAATTTGAAGCGGCTGGTATCGAGTATTTCTATACTCTTATCGACGACGCTGTTGCAAGAGTTATTCGCTCAAATGGCGGTTATATCTGGGCCTGCAAGAACTATGACGGTGACGTAATGTCTGACATGGTAGCTACAGCGTATGGCTCACTGGCTATGATGACTTCTGTCCTTGTTTCACCTGACGGAATTTATGAGTACGAAGCTGCACATGGCACTGTTCAGAGACACTATTACAGGCACCTCAAGGGCGAAGAAACCTCTACAAACTCAGTTGCCACACTGTTCGCATGGACAGGCGCTCTGAGAAAAAGAGGCGAACTCGATAACCTGCCTGAGCTTATGAACTTTGCTGATTGTCTTGAAAAGGCAACTATCGAAACTATTGAAGACGGTGTTATGACAGGTGATCTTTATCTGCTTTCTACACTTGAAAATAAGAAGAAAGTAAATACAGTGGACTTCCTTAAGGCTGTTGACGAGAGACTTAAAAAGTTTCTGGGTTAATTTTCATATCACAAATATTAAAAGCTGTAGCACTTTGCGGTGTTACAGCTTTTTTTTAATAGAATATTATGCCGAGAAAGGCGGAGCTTACGATAATTGTGATCGGTGAAAGCTTGAATTTCTTCAGTTTCAAAATAAGCACATCTGCCAAGGCTATGAGCAGGAATATTATCAACGCTTTATAGTCAAAAGCAGGCTTTGAATTTATGGTGGTGATATTTAGCAGTGAAGATAAAGCCATTGTAATGCCAGTGGCGAGTATCATAGCAACAACGCAAGGACGAATGCCTGAAAGCATTGCTTTTACCCCTGAGTATTTCAGCAAATCCTTCATGATCGAAGCTATGATAAATATTATCACGAACGAAGGCAACACAACGCCAAGGGTGGCTATCAATCCGCCTGCGAAGCCTGCCTGCGATGAGCCTACGAAGGTCGCCATGTTCACTGCAAGTGGTCCAGGGGTGGACTCAGATACGGCAATAAAGTTCACAAATTCGTCCTCACTGAGCCAGCCAAAGGTAAGAACTTTTTCACGGATAATGGATATCATTCCATATCCTCCACCGAATGACACTGCGCCTATTTCAAGAAAAATGAGAAAAAGTTTGAGATATATCATTTTATTGTACTTCCCTTTCTGAGGGTTTTAATCAGATACACGGCAATGCCCACAGCGCCACTTATGATAATATAAAATACAGATGAAAACTTCACAGAAAAAAGTGTGAAAAGTATCATCATTATGAAAACTCCAAGAATTATAATTTTGTCAAGCAATGTGTTATCAAGTGCTTTCAACATTCTTAGTCCTGCAGTAAGTATGAGATATATTACGCCCACCTGAATGCCACGGAATCCAGCGTAGACTACTTTTAAAGACAGAAATTTGTCAAAGAAAAGTGATATTATGTAGATTATAAAAAACGACGGTATGCACACACCGACAGTTGCCGCAATAGCACCCAGCACACCGCCTATTTTGTAGCCGATATATGTAGCACTGTTTACAGCAGTTGGTCCGGGGGTGGACTCTGATATAGCTGTCATATCGAGAAATTCTTTTTTATCAAGCCAATTTTTGCGCACACAAAATTCTGTTTCAAGCAAGGCTATCATTGCATATCCTCCGCCAAAGGTAAAAACGCCTATCTTAAGAAAGGTCAGAAACAATGTTTTTATATTTGAATTGTCATTTTTCAAAAAAACTCACCTCTTTGTATATTATAACGAACTTGTCCTAGTAAGTCAATGCTTTTATTAGCATTTGCTGATTTATTACGAAACATTAAAATAATCTATAATTATGTGTAAAACGGTTGACAATAGTCGATATATGGTGTATAATATATTTTGTTAAAATTAAATAGCCTTATCAAGAGTGGTGGAGGAAACAGGTCCTGTGAAGCCCAGCAACCTAGCGTTAGTTAAGGTGCTAAATCCTGCGGTTATTTCCGAAAGATGAGGAAATTGAGTAATTTCAAGCGTTTCGGAATGAAGCGCTTTTTTTGTGGCTGTTTTTAGATTAACAAATATTCAGAAAAGAGGTATTTTTATGTCAAAGTATTTATTTACATCTGAGTCGGTTACTGAGGGACATCCTGACAAAATATGCGATCAGATCTCTGACGCTATACTTGACGCTCTGCTGGAGCAGGATCCTATGTCAAGAGTTGCCTGCGAAACGGTCACTACAACAGGTGTAGTAATGTGCATGGGCGAGATAACAACAAAGGCTATAATCGACATACCACAGATCGTTAGAGATACAGTTGTCGGTATAGGCTATGACAGAGCCAAGTATGGTTTTGACGGACACACCTGTTCAGTTCTCACAACTATAGACAAGCAGTCGCCTGATATTGCAATGGGTGTTGACAACGCTCTCGAAGGCAGAGCTGAAAACGCATTCGATACAGGTGCAGGCGATCAGGGTATCATGTTCGGTTTTGCTTGCGACGAAACACCTGAACTTATGCCAATGCCTATATCACTTGCTCACAAGCTTGCTCTTAAACTTACAGAAGTTAGAAAGAACGGCACTTTGCCATATCTCAGACCGGACGGAAAAACTCAGGTAACAGTTGAATATGATGATGGCAAGCCAACAAGAGTTGACGCAGTTGTAGTTTCTTCACAGCATGATGACGCTGTAACACTGGAGCAGATAAGAGAAGATATTATCGAGAACGTTATAAAGACAGTTATCCCTGCTGAACTTCTTGATGAGAACACTACTTATTTTGTAAACCCAACAGGAAGATTTGTAGTCGGCGGTCCTCAGGGCGACAGTGGTCTGACAGGAAGAAAGATAATTGTTGACACATACGGTGGATATGCTCGTCACGGTGGTGGTGCTTTCTCTGGAAAAGATCCTACAAAGGTTGACAGAAGCGCAACATATGCTGCAAGATACGTTGCAAAGAATATCGTTGCAGCAGGTCTTGCCAAGAAGTGCGAGGTTGAGCTTGCGTATGCTATCGGTGTTGCTCACCCTGTTTCAATCATGGTCGACACATACGGCACAGGAAAGGTTTCTGATGAAAAGATAGAGGCAGCTGTAGAAAAGGTATTTGACCTTCGCCCTGCTGCAATAATCAAGAGCCTTGACCTTAGAAAGCCACAGTACAAGCAGCTTGCAGCTTATGGTCATATGGGACGTGAGGATCTTGATGTAGCTTGGGAAAAGACAGACAAGATCAATAATCTTCTTGAAGCAGTTAAATAATAAATATCAAAGCCTTGACAGGAATGTGCCTGCCAAGGCTTTTTTGTGTTCAGCATTAATTTTGTTTTAGTCTTTGCCTTTAAGAATAGGCGACAAAGGCTTATAAATAAGAATTGTGACCAATGCACAAATAATACCCTTCACAAAAGTAAAAGGCAGATTGAAAATACACAGTGCAGAGAAAATATTCTTTACGCTACCCATTATCTGCTGGTACATACCGAGTATAGCAGCTTCTCCGCCGAATGCTTTAAAGTATATAGGATAAACGATAAAATAATTCAACGGCAAGCTTATTACTGTGAAAACCAAAGTGCCAATGATACAGCTTATGATAGCATTCTTTCTGGTTTTTTTCTTGTGGTATATAACAGAAGCCGTCAGCACAAAAGCTGCGCTTGTTACAAAGTCAAAGATGTTGCCGATACCCATTGTTGTGCCTAGTCCCTTTATAATCAACTGGATAACGTTCTTGATAAGGCAAACGATCACGCCCGCAATAGGTCCCATTGAGAAACCTGCCAGCAGGGATATAACATTTGAAAGGTCAAGCTTGATAAATCCTGGCATAAGTGGCACAGGAAAATCAAGGTAATATATTACAGTAGCTATGGCGCTGAGCATTGCCACCGTTACCATTTTTCTTGTTGTAAAAGTTTTATTTCTTGGCATAGTGTTATCACTTGTCATTTTAATTCCTCCAAATAATAAAATTATCGGGAGAAACAGCAGCAAAAGCAAAAGCACCCTGAAAATAAAATCAGGGTGCAATTTATGCGTTATTGATCTGTCGTTTCTTCCATCCGGACTTTACCGTCGGTTTCGGATTTTCACCGAATCAGCGCATTTCTGCGGTCGAGGACTTACGAATACTATTCGATCACCTCCGGTGTGGAATTTCACCACCCCTGAAACACATTATTAAATTTTGCTGAACACTTTTTATGAGATCAATCCTCGTTGTCCTCGTCCTCAATTTCTGAGAAATCAAACTCAAGGCTCTCTCCACAGTTTGGACAGTCAACAGAACCGTCAGCGATAATGTTCTCGCCAAGCATTATTGTGTCACCACAGTTAGGGCACACACACTCGTACATAGCGTCATCATCATCATCATCGTCATCATCACAACAACAATCATCGTTGCAACAACAATCGTCGTCATCATCATCACCATAAATTAGATCTTCTATCTCGCCGAGATCCTCGTCAAGAGTATCTACAAGCTCAACTGTTTCGTCAACTTCTTCGGCAATATCTTCAACTGTAGCAGACATCTCATCAAGAATATCAGCCATAATTGTCAATATCTTTCCTTCGTTTGTGGAATCGTCAATCTTAAGACCTTCCATAAGTCCCTTTAAATATGCAACCTTCTTTGACAGCTCCATAATATTCCCTCCGTTTCTAAAAAAACCGTAAAGGCTAAAACTTATGCTCTTTCCATGTACTCACATGTACGAGTATCGATTCTTATTCTGTCGCCTGTGTTGATGAACAGAGGAACTCTGATCTCAGCACCAGTTTCAACTGTTGCAGGCTTTGTAGCATTTGTAGCTGTATCGCCCTTGATACCAGGCTCTGTCTCTGTTACTTCAAGATCAACAAAGTATGGAGGCTCTACGCCGAATACTGTACCCTTGTAAGAAAGGATCTTACATACCATGTTTTCCTTTACGAACTTAAAGTTATCTGAAAGCTCAGCCTTGTTTACTGGAACAAGCTCATAGCTCTCTGGATCCATGAAATAATAAAGATCACCGTCATTGTAAGAATACTCCATATCCTTTCTCTCAACATATGCTGTTGGGAATTTAGCTGTTGGATTGTATGTCTTTTCAACAACAGAACCTGAAATTACATTTCTAACCTTTGCTCTGACGAACGCTGCACCCTTACCAGGTTTAACGTGCTGAAACTCAACGATCTGCATTACGTTGCCGTCCTCTTCAAAAGTCACGCCGTTTCTGAAATCACCAGCAGTTACCATTATTTAGTACCTCCATAAACATTCTTAATTAATGTGTACACAGTTCAAGATGTCCGCATACCTCTATATTTATTTTACCATATTTATTTGTTTATTGCAATAGCTTTTGAAAACTTTTTTACCAAAAAATCAAAAAAAATTACAAGCAAATAAGCTCTTTAGGGGCTTTTGTCATATTGATACAGCCGTTTTCTGTAACAACAACAAAATCTTCTATTCTTACACCAAACTTGCCCTCAAGATAAATACCTGGCTCTACTGTTACGATCGAATTTTCAGGCAATATATCTTCCCTGCTAGGCGAAGCATAAGGGCTTTCATGTATCTCAACTCCCACACCATGTCCGAGAGAATGGCCGAAATTATCTCCATAGCCTGCTTCAGTTATGATATCCCTTGCTATTTTGTCAAGTGCTTTTCCTGACATACCTGCCTTTACTGCGTCAAGGGCTGTAAGCTGTGCAGTAAGAACAGTTTCGTATACAGACTTCATCTTGTCACTAGGTTTGCCTACGCATACAGTTCTAGTCATATCGCTGTGCCAGCCATCATAAGTTGCTCCGAAATCCATAAGCACGAACTCACCGCTCTCAACTTTTTTGTTAGATGGTACACCATGTGGAAGCGAAGTATTAGAGCCTGAAAGTGCAATAGTGTCAAAAGACAGAGCTTCAGCACCATTTTTAAGCATATAATAGTCAAGCTCCAGCTGAATTTCTTTTTCAGTTCTGCCGACCTTGATAAAGTCAAGCATATGTGCAAAACCCTTTTCAGCGATACGCTGTGCTTTGATTATCTTGTCTATCTGCTCTTGGGATTTAATTGTTCTGATCTCTCTTATTATTTCCGCAAGCTTTGTGTCCGCGATGACCTCAGCATTAAGCTTTTGCTGATATGCGATAAGCTCGGAAAGTGTGCAGGTATCGGCATTAACAGAAACTGTTTTTGCACCATGCTTTTCAATAAGACTGTTTATCTGCTCATAGAGCTTGTCCTGCAAAATGACCTCGCAAGCTGTGACAGTTTTCTTTGCCTTTTCAATATATCTGAAATCTATGATAAAATACGCTTTTTCTGGAAAAACCACTAGTGTTCCTGCACTTGATTTCATTGCGGTGAAATATCTTCTGTTCACATCGTCAGTGATAACAGCACAATCTGCCGCTTCTGTTACTCGTGAACAAAGTTTTTCAAGATCAGTCATTGTCTGCACCGCTTTCATTTTTCCATTTGTAATACAAAGCGTCAACAGCCATGTAGTATGAATACTTTCCGAACCCGCTTATCTGACCCACGCATACAGGTGCGATAACAGAAGTGTGTCTGAATTCGTCACGGGAGTGTATATTGCTCAAATGTACCTCAACGACAGGAATCTTTATTGCGGCGATGGCGTCTCTGATAGCATAGCTATAGTGTGTATAAGCGCCTGCGTTAAGTATAACGCCGTCATAATTTTTTCTAGCAAGGTGAAGCTTGTCGATTATTTCACCCTCATGGTTTGACTGATAAACGTCGCAGTGAAACTCATATTTCATTGCATGCTCGATTATCTCGTTGTTTATGCTCTCGAATGTATCTGTACCGTAAACTCCAGGCTCACGCTCGCCCAGAAGATTAAGGTTAGGACCATGTATAACAAGTATTTTTTTCATATCAATACTCTCCTATCTTTATTTCACCGACAAATAATAATTCTTCATTGTCAGTGCGTCTTTGTCCTGAGTGCCTGCACTTTCACAGACGAATATAGGTGAAAGATCTTTCTTTGCGACTATCTCCATAAGCGGCTCATAGTCAGGTCCAAAGCCTTGATTATCGTCAAAAGTCAGGTGCTTTTTCTCGCCGCCTGGATTTGTAAACATTATCTTAGAAAAATGGCTGTGGAATATTTTCAGCCTGTCGTGACCGATAGCATTTTCCACTTCATCAAGCATTTTCTCATACTCTGCCTTACCTTTTATATAGCCGAACTCTCTTGCGTTGAGATGTCCGAAATCTATTGTCGGCAGGAACGTATCATCAAGCTTGCAAAGCTCCAGCACTTCTGTTAAGTTACCAAGCTGATTTACCTTACCCATAGTTTCAGGGCAAAAAACGATATGCTCAAAGCCCTGCTCAACAGCTGTTTTTCTTGCCCTTGTGAGAGTATCTTTAGCAAGTTCCAAAGCGTCCTCTCTGCTTATTTTCGCACAGCTTCCTGAATGGATAACTATTCTATCAGCACCCATTCTGCTTGCAGCGTCACAGGATTGCAGAATATAATTTATGCTGTTGTCACGCTTTTCAGCTTCAAGGCTTGAAAGCGAAATAAAATACGGTGCATGGAGCGAAAGCGTGATATTATGCTCTTTAGCCTTATCTTTCAAGGCAAAAGCTATTTTATCGGAGACCTTAACTCCCCTGCCACACTGATATTCATAGTGGTCAAGCCCCATTGCTTCGAGATATCCCGGAGCTTGAAGTGTTGTTTTATATTTAATGGAAAAAGCCTCGCTGTTTCCCGCAGGTCCGAATTTTGCCGACATTAGTATCATTCCTTTCGTTTTATGCTATTTAAGCTTTGGTAAAAACGGCTTTTCACAGGCTCTTTTAAATCGAAATGGCAAGCTCGTTTCAGGCTCTATTGGGAACACGAATATGGAGCGTATACCTTTCAGATTTGAGCCAAGCACGTCAGTGAATATCTGATCACCCACAGCCGCAACATTTTTCTTATTAAGCCCCAGCTTAGCTATAGCTTTGGTATATCCAAAGGTCAGCGGTTTTTTGCCTTCAGGTACAAAGTCAAGCTCCAACTGCTCTGCAAAAGGCTTTACCCTTGGAGCATGATTGTTTGAAACGATCATAAGCTTTATCCCTGCCGCTTTCATCTTAGCAAGCCAATCAAGACTCGACTGCGGGGGAACGGGATTGTTATGTGTTGTCAGCGTATTATCAAGATCGAGGAGCAGCCCCTTGATATGCTTTTTATCAAGAAAATCGGGGGTTATCTCTCCTACCTTGTCAAAAACATAAGTTGGTTTGAACATAAAAAAACTCCTGTTGTATAAAATAAAAAGCGGACATAAAAATGCCCGCCTTTAATTACATATTAGTATTTACGCTTACGAGCAGCTTCGGACTTCTTCTTACGCTTTACCGAAGGCTTTTCGTAGTGTTCTCTTTTACGAACCTCTGCGATAACGCCGTCTCTTGCACATGATCTCTTGAAACGCTTAAGTGCTGTATCCAAAGTTTCGTTCTTTCCAACACGGATTTCTGCCAAAATTATTCCCTCCCTTTGCCACCTGTGACAGAGGCAATTCTATCGGAATTTCCGAAAATCAACGGTGATAGTGAAGGTGTCTGCAAAAGCAAACTGAAACGCTTTACGTTCCCCCAGTCCTACTCTTTCGGACCGCTCTGTCTTTAATCTGCGGAATTTATAAAACCGATATAATTACAAATTTAATTATACTATATTTCCACCAAAAAGTCAATAGCTTTCTGGCTCTTTTTTTGATTTTTCTGAGGAAATTTTCGCTTACTTTACAACCAGATTTACAAGCTTGTTAGGAACATAGATTTCCTTGACTATATTTTTGCCTTCCGTTGCCTTAACGATAGCTTCGTCAGCCTTAGCGAGTGCAATAACGTCGTCCTTAGCTGCGTCTGTAGGTATTGTGAGCTTAGATTTTACCTTGCCGTTTATCTGACAAACGATCTCGATAGTATCGTCCTTGCAGAGTGCTTCATCATATGTTACCCACTCCTGCTCGTCAAGAACTCCCTCGCAACCGATCATCTGATAAAGTTCTTCTGTAACATGAGGTGCAAAAGGATTGAGTATGATAAGAAGATCTCTGAACTCTTTCTTTGTGATAGAGCCAACATTATATATCTCATTAAGAAGCGTCATCATTGCGGCAATAGCAGTATTGAACTTCATTGACTCAATATCATCGGATACCTTCTTGATAGTCTTGTGCATGAGCGATCTCAGCTTGTCGCTGTACTCGTCGCTGTCAACTACCTTATCCTGCAAAGCCCAAATTCTGTCCACAAATCTCTTACAGCCCTTAACACTGCTCTCGCTCCATGGAGCTGCCTTTTCATAGTCACCCATGAACAGAACATAAAGTCTGAGAACATCTGCACCGTATTCGTCAACAACATCGTTAGGGTCAACAACGTTTCCTCTTGACTTACTCATCTTCTCACCGTCAGGTCCAAGGATAAGACCCTGAGCTGTTCTCTTTGCATAAGGCTCTGAAGTTGGTACAAGACCGAGGTCGTAGAGGAACTTGTGCCAGAAACGTGAATAGATCATATGACGTGTAACGTGCTCCATACCACCGTTATACCAATCAACAGGCATCCAATATTTCAGTGCTTCCTGTGAAGCAAACTCATCATTGTTGTTAGGATCGCAATAACGCAGGAAGTACCACGAAGAACCAGCCCACTGTGGCATTGTATCTGTTTCTCTCTTTGCGTCACAGCCACACTTAGGACATTTGCAGTGTACGAAAGAGTCTATCTTAGCCAGAGGACTTTCGCCGTCTGTGCCCGGTTCAAAGTTTTCAACTGGTGGCAGCTTGAGTGGAAGCTCATCATATGGCACAGCGACCATTCCGCAGTGAGGGCAATGTACTATCGGTATAGGCTCGCCCCAATATCTCTGACGATTGAAAGCCCAGTCTTTCATCTTATACTGAACGCCCTTTTCACCGCAGCCCAGTTTTTCAAGAACAGTAAGCATCTTTTCAATAGCTTCTTTCTTGTTTGTTATGCCGTTAAGCTCACCTGAGTTGACCATTTCGCCGTCGCCTGTGTAGGCTTCCTTAGAAATGTCGCCGCCCTTGATGACTTCGATTATGTCAATGCCGAACTTCTTTGCAAAATCATAGTCCCTTGTATCGTGAGCAGGCACAGCCATGATAGCGCCTGTGCCGTATCCCATCATAACATAGTCTGAGATGTAGATAGGTATCTCTTTGCCTGTGATAGGATTGATAGCTGTCAGACCGTCTATCTTAACGCCTGTTTTATCCTTAACGAGCTGAGTTCTCTCAAATTCGCTCTTCTTTGCACACTCTGTCTTATAAGCGTCAAGATCAGCAATGTTTGCAATACTATTTCTGTATTTCTGGATGATAGGATGTTCAGGAGCGATTACCATGAATGTAACGCCGTAAAGTGTGTCAGGACGTGTAGTGTAGATCTTGAGCTGCTCGTCCTGCTCTTTGATCTTGAAGTTTACAAATGCACCTGTTGATTTTCCTATCCAATTCTGCTGCTGGAGTTTGATATTAGGCAGATAGTCAACTTCTTCAAGTCCCTGAAGAAGCTTGTCAGCGTATTCTGTGATCCTCAGATACCATACTTCTTTAGTTTTCTGAACTATCTCGCTGTGGCAAACATCGCAGTGACCGCCCTGTGAGTCCTCATTTGAAAGAACGACCTTACAGCTTGGGCAATAATTTACAAGGGTCTTATCTCTGAATACAAGACCATTCTCAAACATTTTAAGGAATATCCACTGTGTCCACTTATAGTAGTTTTCGTCGGTCGTATCAATAACTCTTGACCAATCGAATGAAAAACCTACTCTTTTGAGCTGCCCCGTGAACTTCTTAATGTTGTCGTCAGTTACTTTTCTTGGGTGAACACCTGTTTTAATAGCTGTGTTCTCTGTAGGCAGACCGTAAGCGTCAAAGCCTATAGGGAAAAGAACATTATAGCCCTGCATACGTCTTTTACGGCTTACAACTTCTAGACCGGAATATGCCTTGATGTGTCCAACATGCATTCCATGACCTGACGGATAAGGAAACTCTACAAGTCCGTAAAATTTCTTCTTTGAAAAGTCATTGCTTGCCTCAAAGGTCTTATGCTCGTCCCAGTATTTCTGCCATTTGCTTTCTATGGCCGAAAAATTGTATTCTTTCATCTTTATCAATCCTTTGTTAAATTATAATTGTCAAAATTAATCCTGTGGCTCGTCTGGTAAGAACTGCTTTACGTCGATATCCTTGCCGTCAGACCATAGTCTTTCGAGATTGTAATGATCTCTTGTTTCCTTATAGAAAACATGAACTATGATATCGCCGTAATCAAGTACGACCCAAGTTGCACCCTGATAGCCCTCTGTTCTGTTAGGTTCAATGCCAAGCTGGCTCATTTTGAACTCAACTTCCTCCGCAAGGGCCTTTGTCTGAGTGCTTGAAGTACCATTTGCTATAACAAAATAATCCGCAACTATAGTCAGGTCACCGATCTCTATTATCCTGATGTCCTCTGCTCTTTTTGAATCAAGAGCTTTAACAATAGTTGACAGCTTTTCATTCTGTGAAATATTATCCATAAAAATCTCCTTTATTTTGAATTATCGGCAAAATCATTATATGCTTCAAGTGTGGAAACAGGGATAGTATTACCCTTTTCCACTGAGTCTTTTATTGAGAATTTCAAAGCCTCAAACATTGCTTTCTCCAAGCTTTGTTCGGCATACTTTCTCATTTTCTTTACGTCTTTATAATCCCTGTCCGCAGAAATAAGGTCTGCAAGATATACTATCTGGCTAAGCTTGGGCATATTGCCACAGGCAACTGTATGATAGCGTATAGCTGAGATTATCTCAGGATCATGAATATCAAAAAGCGTCTGCACAAGCTCTGCCCCTGCAATACCGTGAAACAGAGGAACAGCCTTTTTCTCTATATCGCACACATCAAGTGAAGATTTAGAAACTATAGCCGCAAGCTCCAATGCTGGTATCTCTTTTGCAACATCATGCAAAAGTCCTGCGATATAAGCCTTGTCTGCGTCAGCACCATATCTTTTTGCAAGCTCCACAGCGGAATTTGCCACGTTCATAGAGTGTGTGTATCTCTTTTTTGATAAATGTTCTTTTAGGTATGCTTTATAAATGCCTATTGTTTTTTTATCTGCCACTTAGAAAACCTCGGTTATACAAATTTTTGTCCACTATATATTGTACAACATTTTCACTCAAATAGCAAGAGCAATCAACATTTTTTTTGAGCATTTGACGTATCTCAGTTGAAGACACCTCAAATGGGTCAGTTTTTACTATGATTATCTCTCCACCCTCGGCTTTGAGCTGTTTGGCTTTCACCTCTATGTGGTCAATGTCCTCATGCGAGCGTGCAACGCAGATAAGTGCCGAAAGTGATAATATCTCCTTATACTGATACCATTCTTCAAATGAAAGCAACATATCACTGCCCATTATAAAAAACAGCTTATCATGTGGATATATCTCTTTTAGATGTCTGAGTGTTATCACTGAATAGCTTTTGCCCTCTTGCTTAAGTTCCCAATCGGATATTTCCACACATGGGATATCTGCAAAAGCAAGTCTGCACATATTCAACCTATCCTCAGAGGAAGCTAAGTCCTCCGCTTGCTTATGTGGAGGTATTCTGTCAGGCATGACGATCATCTTGTCAAGACTCGCCTGCTCCGCTACGCTTTTAAGGCAATTTAAATGCCCTAAGTGAACAGGATTGAACGTGCCGCCGAAAACACCTATTTTCATTACTTTGACTTTAATTTTATAACAGGCTGCTTCTCATTGCGTTTATAAAGTACCGCCTTTGAGCCTATTACCTGAACGACTTCAGCAGATATCTTTTCAGCGATCTCCTCTGCGGCTTCCCTTGCGGTGTACATTGAGTTGTCAAGCACCTTTATTTTTACAAGCTCGTGAACTCTCAGATAATCGTCTATCTGTGCCACCTGAGCGTCATTAACTCCGCCCTTGCCTATCTGAAAAGCAGGCTGTATAAGCGAAGCCATACCTTTGAGTTCTGCTCTTTGTTTAGTTGTAATCATAATCTAAATCCTTTCAGTTTACTGCTTTGTGAGCTGTTCAAGCAAAGCTTTCAGTGCGTTTGCTCTATGGGAAACGGTATTCTTTGTTTCTGAGTCCACCTGAGCAAAGCTCTTGTTCCCATACATGAAAATAGGGTCATAGCCGAAGCCGTTTTCGCCAACAGGCTCGTGAGCTATCTTACCGAATACTTTTCCCTCAACGGCTATCTCTTCACCGTCTGCTTTGATAAAGTGTATTGTACAGGTAAAGTGTGCTCCCCTTTTATCATCAGGTATTTCCTTCATTTTTTTAAGCACAAGAGCGGTACGCTCATCATCAGTTTCGAGTCCGCCATATCTTGCTGAATATACTCCAGGCTCACCATCCAGGGCGTCTATCTCAAGACCGCTGTCGTCTGCAAGTACAGCACAGCCGCAAAGCTTGAATGCAGCTCTTGCTTTTAGTGCAGAGTTTTCAGCAAAAGTAGTGCCTGTTTCCTCAACATCAAGTATCAGACCTGCCTCTGATTGCGAGAACACCTCATAACCAAGCGGCTCAAGAATCTGTTTATATTCTCTTATCTTGCCTTTATTGTTGCTTGCAATAACAAGTTTCATTTTTTCTCCTTTAGTTGTGTATATAAGTTACCTTATTTTTCTTTAATTTTTCACGGCATTTGTTTGCCTTATCTTTGAAAACTGTACCGATACATTCTTCGTTGAAAACAACTTTCATTCCACATTCAATAGCACCTATTGCAGTGTTGATAACGGAGATACCACCATCAACACCTACAAATTCTATCTCTTTCACATTCCTTGCTCTCATAAAATCTTCAAGAGCAACGTTTGAAAAAGCATCGGGCTTGCTTTTGGAATAAATATTTTTGGATACAACTTTCAGCTTTGCTGGAAAGCTAGCCGCAGGTGTTCCCTCTTTGGGCATTCCTCCACCCAAAAGTCCCTTTTTGTAGCTGACGATATAAAAGACCTCCTCAGCTTTATAAGCAGAGATACGCTTGTTTATGGCGTCGATAAGTGATTCGGCATCATATGAGTATGTGGTCTTATCTCTGCCCCTTCCTACATACATTTCCTGCATATCAACTACAAACAAAACCTTATCCATAAAAAATTCCCCCTGATTTTATACTTTTAAGTGTCTAATCCAATATTCTATTATTCAAACAGCGCTTCAACAAAATCTCTTGCTGAAAACGGCTGTATGTCGTCTATTTTTTCGCCTACTGTAACAAGCTTTACAGGCACTTGCAGATCGTCGGTTATGCTGATAATTATTCCACCCTTGGCTGTGCCGTCAAGCTTGGTAAGAATAATACCCGTTATATCAGCTACTTCGTTGAACTGTCTTGCCTGATTAACTGCGTTCTGTCCCGTTGTAGCGTCAAGCGCAAGCAGGACTTCGAGAGCGCAGCCCTCTGCCTGCTGGTGAACTATACGGGATATCTTTTTCAGCTCGTCCATAAGGTTTTTCTTATTGTGAAGACGACCTGCCGTATCGCATATAACAACGTCAGCCTGTCTTGCCTTAGCCGCCGCCAGTGCGTCAAATACCACGGAAGCAGGGTCTGAACCTTCGTTGTGCTTGATTATGTCTACCCCTGCACGTTCTGTCCACACTTCGAGCTGGTCAATAGCAGCCGCTCTGAAAGTATCAGCCGCCGCAACGATAACCTTTTTGCCTTGTTTATGAAGCTGATAAGCAAGCTTGCCGATAGTTGTTGTTTTGCCAACACCGTTTACTCCGATAACCAGTATAACTGACGGTGTTGTTGACATATCGAGCTTCTGATCCTCACCGAGCATTTCTGTGATTATCTCTTTAAGCATATCCTTGATTTTTTCAGGCTCTTTAACGCCCTCCTGCTTGACTTTCTGTCTGAGCTTATCGCATATCTTTTCAGAAGTTGTAACACCGATATCGCAGAGGATAAGCGTTTCTTCAAGCTCCTCAAAAAGATCTTCATCTATTTTGCTGAATGAATGGAGCAGACTTTCTATTCTGCCCATCATTGAGTCTTTAGTCTTTTTAAGACCATTTTTCAGCTTTTCAAAAAATCCCATTTCTTCACTCCTATTCAAGTTTCATTTGACGTGTTTCCGAAACGTCCATTTTAAGAAGCTTGGAAACACCCTTTTCTTGCATCGTTACGCCATACAGAACGTCAGCCTCTTCCATTGTTCCACGTCTGTGAGTAATGGTGATAAACTGTGTTTTATCTGTAAGGTGGTGCAGATATTGTGCATATTTACTTACGTTCACATCATCAAGTGCCGCTTCTATCTCATCGAGAAGACAGAAAGGTGATGGCGAAATTTTCAGTATCGCAAAATATATTGCAATAGCCACCAGAGCCTGCTCTCCGCCTGAAAGGGACATAAGGTTTGTTATGACCTTGCCTGGCGGCTGAACGTTTATCTCAATACCACATTCAAGTACATTGTTTGGGTCTGTGAGAATAAGCTCGCACTGACCACCACCAAAAAGCTCGGTGAATATTTTCTTGAAGTTCGCATTTATACGTTCAAAGCTGTCGGTGAACATATTCTTCATATTTTCTGTCAGATCCTCGATAAGTTTTTCAAGTTCTGTTTTTGACGTATTTACGTCATTAAGCTGACCTGTGATAAATTCGTGTCGCTGTGACACTTCTGCATATTCCTCTATAGCTCCAAGGTTTACGCTTCCAAGATTTCTTATCTTTCCACGAAGTTCGTTGAGTCGCCTATTAGCTACCGTTATATCCACAATATCCTCGGCTATCTCTGCAGCGTCGCTTCTTGTAAGCTCATAATCGTCCCAAAGCTGTGCCACAAGCTTATCAAAGCCTGCAGTAACAGATTTTTTCTGTTCCTCCGCTCTTGTAATCTGACCTGAAAGTGTTTCCTTCTCGTCCATTTTGTGCTTCTGCTTGGTGCGAAGTTTGTTTGCTGCATTGTCAAGCTCAATATGCTCACGTTGAGCCTGCTCCGCCATTTTCTGTGCAGCGGCTATCTTTTCGTCAGCGCCGCTGAGTTCCTGCTTGGTCTGAAAAATAAGCTCTTTCTTCTCGGCTATTTTCTTTTCACACTCGGAGATATTATCGTTCAACTTGCCGCTGTCAGTATCACTGTCGCCGATAGTTTCTTCAAGCTGTGATATTGAAAGCTTGCAGGCATCAAGGTCTTTGGATAATTCTGCCGCCATTATCTTCATTTGCGAAAGCTCTTCGCTGAGCTGTTCACGCTTATTTTTAAGTTCTGCCTGCTCGTTTTGAGAGTCGGCAAGCTTGGCTTCATTATCAGATATCTCAGCTTCGATTTCTGAAAGTTCTGTCTGAGCCTTGTCGATATCTCCACTTACTATCTTGTATTTATTTTTCAGCGTTTCGATAAATGTTTCTATCTCATCAAGCTTGTTTTCATAATCAGAATAATACTCTGAAACACGCTTTATTTCCATTTCAAAACGGAGTATATCGCTGTTTACCTGTGAAAGCTTTTCCCTTAATCCCTCGGTATCAGCGGTGTATTTTGAAACCTCTTGATTTAGCTTCTCAACCTGCTGTTTAAGCTCTGTAAAGGAGTTTTCAAGTGCAGTTTTCTTTTTAGCAAGTGCTTCCGCTTCATTTTTTCTTGTAAGCAGACCTGTCTGTTTGGAAACGCTTCCTCCTGTGAATGAGCCGCCCGCGTTTATCACTTGTCCGTCCAGGGTAACGATGCGGAATTTATAGCCGTATTTCTTTGCGATAAGGGTTGCACTGTCGATATCCTCTGCTATACATATCCTGCCTAAAAGGCTGTTGATTACGCCCTCAAACTGGCTGTCATACTTAACAAGCTCACAGCCTAGAGCCACAAAGCCGTCCTCATTTTCAAGTTGCGGCATATTTAGCCTGTTTCCTCGAACTGACGTAACAGGCAGAAATGTTGCACGGCCTGCTCTGTTCTCTTTCAGAAGCCTGATACCTCTCTTAGCAGAGTCCTCATTGTTTACAACAATATTCTGAAGTGCCCCACCCAACGCAGTTTCAATGGCTACAGAGTATTTTGTTTCAACAGATATAAGCTGAGAAACAGTACCGCAAATGCCGCTTATCCTACCCTGCTGTGAGGCTTTCATTATGTGCTTTACGCTGAACTGAAAGCCCTCCATGGAGTTTTCAAGGTCGGCTATAGTCTTTATCCTGTTCTCAACGTCACGGAGCTGTATTTCCGTATCTGTGAGATTTTTGCGACATTCTGAAAGCTTTGTGTTTCTAGTTTCAAGAAGCTTTGCAAGTCCGCTCATGCGGTTTGTAAGCTCCTGCTTGTTTTCGTCAGCTTTGCCTTTTGATTCACGCAGTTCCTTTAATTCCTTTGAAGAAAGTTTTGAATGTTCTTCAAGCTGTTTTTTTCTTTCAAGAGAATTTTCGATCTGCTCATCAATATCCGAAAGGTTGTTTTTAGCATTTTCAAGTCTGAATGAAACTTCCGACTTTTTCATGTAAAGCTCATTTATAAAGCTTCCAGCTTCACTTACCGACTTGTCAGATAATGCAGTTTTATCAATAAGCTCAGAAAGCTCTTTTTCCTTACAATCTACAGCTTCCTGCTGCTTTGCTTTTTTCTCGTCGAGTTCTTCAAGCTCCTGTCTGCGTGTTTTCAGCTCAGCCTCAAGATAGTATTTTGATGAGTTGGACTCACTTATCTGCTCTTTAAGCTTCAAAATATTATCTTCAAGGTGAGAAATATCATTCTCATATACTGCGATCTTTGACAGTGCCTGAGAGTTTTCAAGCTCCACCTGATGTATCTGATTTTTGTAGCTGTCAGCAAGCTCAGATTTTTCAGCGCTCTTTGCAAAGCTGTCATTTATATCATCTTCAATGCTTTCAAGCTCCTGCGTGATGACCTCGTACTCTTTTTTTACAGCAGAAAGCTTCTCCTCATAACCTGCTATTTGGCTCATATACTCGTTGAGCTTATGCACCCATACGGAGACTTCCAGCTTTCTCTTTTCTTCATCAAGGACTCTGAACTTCTCCGCCTTTTCAGCCTGCGCTTTAAGCGGACCTATTCGTCCTTCTATCTCTCCCATGATGTCATTGATACGAGAAAGATTATCCTCAGCCGCCGCAAGCTTTTTTTCGGCTTCTTTTTTCTTTGAACGGAATTTTGAAATGCCTGCCGCTTCTTCAAATATCTCACGGCGGTCATTGGATTTTCCGTTTACGATATCTGCTATCCTGCCCTGACCGATTATCGAATAACCATCCCTGCCAAGACCGGTGTCCATAAACAGTTCCACGATATCCTTTAAATTTACTTCTTTACCGTTTATCATGTAAAAGCTGTCGCCATTGCGGTAAAGCTTTCGTGATACTGACACGGTGTCGCTGTCATATTCAAGTGCACCGTCCTCGTTGTCTATGGTGATAGTTACCTGAGCAAAAGGCGCTTTTGGTCTAGTTTGAGTGCCGTGAAAAATAACGCCTGCCATTTTTTCACCTCTCAGGGCTTTGGAAGATTGCTCGCCCATTACCCAGCGCATAGCGTCACCGATATTACTCTTGCCTGAGCCGTTTGGACCGACAACTGCGGTGATACCCTTATTGAATTTCAGCTCTATTTTATCCGGAAAAGACTTAAAGCCCTGCAATTCAAGTGATTTAAGATACATTATTTTTCACCACCCCTCATTATGATTTCGTTTATCTTTATTTTATCGCTGCCCTCGTGACCTACAATTTTTATATTGACACCAAGATCTTTGAAATATTCTATATTAGCTTTTTTCTGACCTATTGCCTTGCTTATCTGCCTTTTTGGTACAGATATCACAACGGAAGCTATATCGCTTATATTGCCATGCTTTCCAAGCTCCTCTGCTATAAGCCTGCGGTAATTTCTGCCTTCGCAAAGTTCACGGAATGCAGGGTGATAAAAACCGCCCAACATTTGCTCCTCCACGACCTCGCTTGCGTGCAGACCAAGCTTTATAACATCTATACCAAGTTTATCGGCTTCTGTGAGAAGATAAGAACAGATTTTCACTACCTCGTCAAATTCCATAGGCTTATATTCGCCACTTTTGTAAAGCTCTCCGAGCCTTGTACCATTAAGGATAACAACGGGATAAATACGTACTGTTTTAGGAGACAGCGCCGCTATCTTCGACCAAGTTTCCAGCTCAGTTTCATGGTTGCTTTTATAAAGTCCTATCATCATTTGCAGACCAAGGTCAAAGCAACCATAGCTTTTTATAAGCTTTGCAGCGTTTTCGACGTCCTGAACAGTATGTCCACGCTCGTTGGCTTCAAGAACAACATCTGACATAGACTGTGCGCCAAGCTCGATAGCCGTAACGTGATTATCTCTGAGGATGTCAAGTATCTCAGTGCTGATATAGTCAGGTCTGGTGGATATCCTGATACCCTTGAATTTGTCGTTGCCTATAAACTCCTGCGCTGCACAAAGAAGTTCGAGCATATATTCTCTCGGCACTGCTGTAAAGCTACCACCGAAAAAGGCTATCTCCGTCTGTGAAACGTCCTTGACTTCGTTCATTGCCTGTGTGCAGATACGTTTAACATCATCAGCGTGCGGTATCTTCTCTGTACCAGTTATGGTGCGCTGATTGCAGAACGCACACATATGCGGACAGCCTATATGCGGCACGAAGACAGATATATTACTGTGCCCCATAGCCCATTAGTTCCAATGCTTCTTTAGCCGCCAACTGTTCAGCGGTCTTTTTCGATCTGCCTGTACCCTCGCCGATAACATTCGTATTCAAAAGTACCTGAACAGTAAATTTCTTATTATGGTCAGGACCTGACTCGCCTTTAAGGTGATATTCTATTCTCTCTTCAGGATTTTTCTGGATTATCTCCTGAAGAATAGTCTTGTAATCATGGAAAACGACTCCATCAGGAGTGATATTTTCAGGTATGAATGAAAGTATATATTTTGAAACAGGCTCGATACCGCCGTCAAGATAAATTGCAGCGATAACTGCTTCAAAAGCGTCTGAAATAATTGACGGTCTTTCTCTGCCCCCTGTTATCTCCTCGCCTTTTCCGAGAAAGATATACTTGCCAAGTTCTATTTTCTTTGAGAACTCAAACAGTGCTTTTTCGCACACAAGTGAAGCTCTCATTTTTGTCAGCTCGCCCTCAGGCATATGCTTGTAATGCTCGAAAATGTGATCTGACACAACTATAGAAAGCACTGAATCTCCAAGAAATTCAAGCCTTTCATTGCTATTTCTTGCCTTCTTGTTTTCATTTGCAAATGATGAATGGGAAAGAGCTTCGTAAAGGAGCTTTTCGTCTTTGAATTGATAACCTATTCTTTCCTGAAACTCTTTAAGAGCCTTTTGCTCGTCCATTATAACATCTCCTGTTTGCTTTTCAACTGCTCGATAGCAGTTGTGATCTCGTCTATCACATTAGTTTCAGTAAATTGTTTTGCTTGTCTAATAGCGTTATAGAATGCTCTTGCATTTGATGAGCCATGTGCCTTGATAACAGGCTTTGCAGTACCAAGTAGAGGCGCTCCGCCATACTCAGAGTAGTCTACCTTTTTCTTGAATTCTTTAACGTTCTTCATTACCATAAGAGCAGCGATCTTTGACTTTGTATCCTTAGTCAGAAGCGTTTTAAGCTCCCCTGAGAAGAATTTTGCCATGCCCTCGTAAAGCTTGAGCATAAGGTTTCCGCAGAAGCCGTCAGCCACGCATACGTCACAATCGCCCATAGGAAGCTGTCTTGCTTCGATATTTCCAACAAAGTTTACAGGTGCGTTTTTCAACTGCTTGTAAGTTTCAAGCTCCAGCTCTCTGCCCTTTGACTCCTCTGCACCAATATTTGCAAGACCTACTCTTGGTGACTCAACACCAAGTATCTTGTTCATATAAGCCGAACCCATTATTCCAAACTGAGTAAGCATTTCAGGGCGGCAATCTGCGTTTGCACCGCTGTCAAGAAGCATCGTAGGCGTCGTTGCCGTAGGAAGTATTGTTGCAAGAGCTGGTCTTTTGATGCCCTTTATTCTCTTTACGATAAACGTTGCTCCAACTACAAGTGCGCCTGTTGAGCCAGCTGAAACGAAAGCGTCGCCCTCGCCGTCTGCAAGCATTTTCATGCCCACAGCCATTGAACAATCCTTCTTGCCCTTGATTACTTCTGTAGGCTCTTCACATATCTCGATAACAGTATCAGCGTGCTTGATATGTAAAGCTGTGATATCAAGTCCGTTTTCCTGTGCACATTTTTTTATTTTTTCTTCATCACCAACAAGAGTAACGTCAACTCCGAAATCTTTCTGTGCGTCAATTGAACCTTTTATGACTTCGAGAGGTGCGTTATCTCCGCCGAAAGCGTCAATTACTATGTTCATAACATTCTCCTTAAAATTCCTCAATAGCCTTGTCAAAGTCTGCAAGACCCCTTTCAGCTATCATCTTATATTTCAATTTCTTATCTCTTATACGTTCAGGCAGCTCAGGCAGGATACCCATATTACATCCCATAGGCTGGAACTTCTCCACAGTAGGATCGCTTATATACTTTGAAAGCGCACCCAGCATTGTGGTATCAGGCAAGGTAACCGCAGGCTTGCCCTGCAAACGTCTTGCCATGCTTAACCCTGCAAAAATTCCGCTTGCCGCCGATTCGATATATCCCTCAACGCCTGTCATTTGACCTGCAAAATAAAGGTTTTCTCTATCTCGCATATTAAACTGCGGATTTAAGAGCTTAGGCGAATTGATGAAAGTGTTTCTATGCATGACTCCATAGCGTATAAATTCTGCATTTTCAAGTCCTGTGATAAGAGAAAATACTCTTTTCTGCTCACCAAATTTAAGGTTTGTCTGAAAGCCCACAAGGTTATACAGACTTCCCTCTGCGTTCTCTGCACGAAGCTGAACGACGGCATAAGGTCTGTTTCCTGTTCGTGGGTCTGTCAAACCTACAGGTTTCAGCGGACCGAAACGCATTGTGTCCTCTCCTCTTTTGGCAAGGACCTCAACCGGCATACAGCCTTCATACACCTTGAACCCGTCCTTAGAAAAATGCTCCTTATCAAAATCATGGAGCGGAGCGGATTCCGCATTGATAAGTTCATTATAGAACCTGAGATATTCTTCCTTATTCATAGGGCAGTTGATATAATCAGCTTCTCCCTTGCCGTATCTCGAAGCAAAAAACACCTTATCCTTATCAAGACTTTCATATGTGACGATAGGTGCGGCGGCATCATGAAAATACAGATAATCACCGCATATTTTGCCGATACTCTCTGCAAGCCCATCGCTTGTAAGAGGACCTGTTGCGATTATAACATCGCCATCAGGTATATCTGTGACTTCTTCCTCGATAACAGTGATGTGAGGATTTTCCATTATCTTTGCCGTGACCATATCGGAAAACTTTTCCCTGTCAACAGCAAGTGCTCCGCCTGCTGATACCTTAGTTTCAGCTGCACATTCCATTGTGACAGAGCCAAGCCTGCGCATTTCCTCTTTTAGCATACCTGCGGCTGAATCTATTCTGTCCGCTTTCAATGAATTTGAGCAGACAAGCTCTGCAAAACCCTTATATTTATGGGCAGGCGTAAACTTTTTCGGCTTCATTTCATAAAGCTCAACGTCTATCCCTGCTTGGGCTAACTGCCACGCAGCTTCGCAGCCCGCAAGTCCTGCACCTATTACCTTAACCGCCATTAGATAAATTCCTTTCATATCCGCAATCAGGCTTATGGCAAATGAGTATTCCGTTCTTTCCGCCTTTCTGGAAAAGCGTACTGCCACACTTAGGGCATTTCTCTTCGGTAGGAACATCCCATGTCATGAACTTGCACTCAGGATTGTCCTCACAGCCGTAATACTTTTTGCCCTTTTTGGACTTTTTCAAAAGCACTTTCTTTCCGCAGTAAGGGCAAATTCCGCCTGTTTCCTGAACAATTTTCTTGGTATTCTTGCACTCAGGAAAACCTGAGCAAGCCATAAATTTACCATATCTGCCTATCTTTATTACCATAGGTTTGCCGCAAAGCTCGCACACCTGATCTGTTTCTTCGTCAGGCACTTTGATACGCTTCCCGTCCATGGCTTCCTCGGCTTCAGTCAATTCCTCGTCAAAATCACTATAAAAATCCTGCAAAGTTTTTACCCAACTTTTCTTGCCATTTTCCACTTCGTCAAGAGATTTCTCCATGTTTGCAGTAAACTTAACATCAACTATTTTATCAAAATGCTCGCTCATAAGCTGGTTTGTTACTTCGCCAAGCGAAGTCGGCTTAAGCTGTTTTCCGTCACGCTCAACATAATTCCTGTTTATTATGGTTGTAATAGTTGGAACATAAGTCGAAGGTCTGCCGATGCCTGTTTCCTCAAACGCCTTTACAAGGGTCGCTTCTGTGTATCTTGCAGGAGGCTGAGTGAAATGCTGATTTCCCTCAAGGTTACGCACCTTTATTGAGTCACCGGATTTTATTGGAGGAAGCACGTTTTTCTTTTCACCCTCATCGTCTTTAGCCTCTTCATATAGAACAGTAAATCCGTCGAACTTTACAGAATAGCCTGTTGCCTTGAAGTTACAACCATTTGCAGAGATATCAACAGAAACAGTGTCCATAAGGCAGTTTGACATCTGAGAAGCTATAAATCTCTCCCAAATGAGTTTATAAAGTTTGTACTGGTCACTCGTCACTCCGCTTGCCTTTACCATATCAGGTGTTACCTCTGGGTGTGTTGGTCGGATGGCTTCGTGAGCGTCCTGAGCGTTGCCCTTAGTTTTATATTTTTTCGGTGTGTCAGGGATATACTTATCGCCATATTTTTTTCTGATAAAATCATATGCCGCTGCTCTTGCTTCATCAGAAATTCTAAGGCTGTCGGTACGCATATAGGTGATAAGACCTGTCTGACCCATATCGTTTATCTCAACACCCTCATAAAGCTCCTGAGCGGTTTTCATCGTTCTTCTCGCCTGAAAGCTGAGACGTCTTGACGCTTCCTGCTGTAAAGTCGAGGTGGTGAATGGTGCGGCAGGAGATTTTCTGTGAACGCTCTTTTTTACCTTGTCGATAACAAATTCGGCGCCCTCAAGTCTTTTCAGTATCTCGTCAGCCTGCTCTTTATTTTTCAACTCTGGCTTTTCTCCGTCAACTGTATTAAGCTTTGCGGCAAAGGTCTTTCTTTCACCGTTTGCAGAAAATTTTCCGTCAATGGACCAATATTCCTGAGATACAAATGCCCTTATCTCGTTTTCTCTGTCGCATATCATTTTAACTGCGACAGACTGAACTCTGCCCGCTGAAAGACCTTTTCTTATCTTTCTCCAAAGAAAAGGTGAAAGCTTATAGCCCACAAGCCTGTCAAGGATACGTCTTGCCTGCTGTGCATTAACAAGGTTTATATCAATAGAACGTGGGTGGCTCATTCCGGCTTTGATACCAGTTTCAGTAAGTTCGTTGAAAGTTACTCGGTTTTTATCATTCAGGTCAAGACCCAAAAGCAATGCAAGATGCCATGAAATAGCTTCTCCCTCTCGGTCAGGGTCTCCTGCAAGATAAACATGGTCGCTTTTCTTTGCAAGCTTTTTTATATCTTTTATAACGCCCTCTTTGTCTTTTATATTGACATATTTAGGCTCAAAATTATTATCTATATCGACGCCCAGCTTTGATTTTGGCAGGTCACGGACATGACCCTTTGAAGCCACAACTTCATAATCATCGCTAAGATAACGCTTAATTGTTTTTATCTTCGTTGGTGACTCAACTATGATCAAATTAGACAAATCTATTCTCCATTCTTAATATATATTAAAGTCCAAACATTTTGCCCGGATATGACTTAACAGTGCCATAAAGTTCAAGCTCCGTTAGCTGTGCAAGCACATCAGAGATATCCATACCAAGCTTTGCGCCTATCTCGTCCGCAAGCATATTTCCGCTTTTTAACAGTTCGCAAATGCTCTTTTGTGTGTCATCAAGCCCTGACAGATCAGGCTCAGGTGTTGGCTTTACCACTTCTGTTTCAGAAACAGTCTTGCTGTCAGGCACTTTTCTTTTGCTTTTTCTGTGCTTCACTGTCTTAGGCTTGCCATTGTTAAGTATAGCAGAATCCTCAGCAGGAAGCGTGAACTCTCCCAGGCTTTCCACAAGTCTAAGAGATTGATACCTTTCATTGCCAAGCGAATACACTATATCCTCTGCGCCGAACACAGGTTGACACTCATTTCTTATGAGATCACGTTGTCCGAAATATCGACTGTCATAGATATCATGTGGCGGTACTACAAATACCTGTTTTCCTTGAGATATGGCGTGATTGACATTATCAAGACCATGACTTTCCTTGCTACACTCAGTAAAAAGCACTGCATTTGAAAGTCCTGTAAGAATCCTATTGCGATTCACAAAAGCACTTCCAAATGGTTTATAACCCGGAAAATACTCTGATATTACTACTCCATTCTCAGCGATCTGTTTTTTTAGCTCATTACTTCCCTTAGGGTAATCACAATCAAGAGCTGTGCCACACACAGCTATAGGTCTACTATTATTTTCAATAGCTACCCTGTTAGCGATCTGATCTATACCTCCTGCAAACCCCGAAGCAAGCAGACAGTTTCTTCTTATAAGATCTGTGCAAATATGCTTCGTTATCTTTACAGAATATTCAGACGGCTCACGGGAGCCTACTACTGAAATAACGCATTTATCGTTTAAAAAGTCAAGGTTACCATAAGTATACAGAACAGCAGGTGGATTTGCGATCCGTTTAAGTCTGTCAGGATAGCCCTCACTTTCGTAACAATAAATATTTATGCCAAGCTCTTCACAGCGTTTTTTTATGATTTCTGCGTCTTTAAGACTATATTTTCCTATCCTCTGCAGCTCTTTATCATTAAGTCCGCTGACCATATGATCATCGAGTGCAGTCATGAACTCAACTATATCATCATAATTTGCAGAAACTTCCCATATACGTTTGCTCGATGGAGTGAAAATCAGAACCGCTCTTATCCACAATAAAAGTCTTTCTTTATCCATGACTGCCACCTCGAAACATTTCCCACAAAATGATTGTGCCTGCGCAAGCAGCATTAAGTGATTCTATGTTGCCGTGCATAGAAATAGTCACACGATTTTTACAAATGTCTGAATGTTCTTTAGGCAAACCTTTGCCCTCGTTTCCTATTACAACAGCACACGGTCTATCAAAATCAAATTCTGTGATATTTTCACCGTTTCTGACAACTGCAGCATTTGTAACGATGCCAAGCTCATCAAAAAGCGTTGCGACGTTCAGAAAATTATCCACTACAAAAAGATCAAGTCTTGTAGTGCTTCCCATAGCGGAACGAACCACCTTTGGGTTATACAGATCAACGCAATTATCTGTCATAACTACTCCACTAACGCCTACGGCATCGGCAGTTCTTAGAAGCGTACCCAAATTACCTGGGTCCTGTAAATTATCAAGCACGAGATACTTCCCGTTTTTGTCAATATACTCAGTCACAAAAGGCAAATCAACCTTAAAAACGATCATATAAATGCCCTGAGAGTTTCCCTCATCTGTCATCTTTTTCGCAAGCTCATCAGATATTTCAAAAATATCTTCGGGTCTTGCGCACGAGAAAAGGCTATCAGTTTTAAGTGTATTTTTATACTTAGTCAAGGCCGTTTGAGTATAGAAAACAGAATGGACTTTTATTCTTCCGCACACAGCTTCATAAGCGGTGTCAACGCAGTTTCTTGCACCTTCAACAGCAAACAATCCATGTTCTTCCCTAGCTTTTTTTGACGACAGAAGCTTTCTGAAAAGCTTCACTCTAGGGTTATCTTTACTATTAATATGCAAACTGCGTCACCTCTTATTCTGAAAATTTAATCATTTAATTGCCAAATGCGTCATATATGGTGTTGCCTTAATATACAACAAAACACGCAGGTTACAAGAACGTGCGTGTTTTTGACTATTAAAGAGCAGCCTTCGCCTTTTCTGCAATCGCTGTGAAACCAGCAGGATCGCTGATAGCTATTTCGGAGAGCATCTTTCTGTTAAGATTGATACCAGCCTTGTTTACGCCGTTCATGAATGTTGAATAATTCATACCGTTCATTTTAGCAGCTGCTGAAATTCTTGTGATCCAAAGCTTTCTGAAATCTCTCTTCTTCTGCTTTCTTCCAATGTATGCATACTGACCTGACTTCATTACAGCCTGTTTAGCCATTTTGAAGTGCTTGCTCTTGGCACCAAAGTATCCCTTAGCAAGCTTCAGAGTCTTATTTCTTCTCTTACGAGTCATCATTGCTCCCTTTACACGAGCCATAGTTATTACCTCCTGAAATTTTTAAAATTTGTTTTCCCTACAACTCGTTTATTTGTAAGGGATAAGAGCCTTTACGTTCTTGATGTTAGTATCATCTGCATAAGCTGCACCACGCAGGATTCTCTTACGCTTGTGATCCTTCTGAGTAAGTCTGTGTCTTTTGTTTGTGTGCTGGAACTTAACCTTACCGCTACCGGTAACACTGAAACGCTTCTTAGCACCAGAATGTGTTTTGATCTTTGGCATTGTATTTATCCTCCTTATTATTTTACTTGTTTACTTTCGGAGAAACGAACATCACAAGATTGCGTCCCTCCATTTTTGATGGCTTGTCAACAACGCCGGCTTCAGAGATAGCGTCTTTGAATTTTGCAAGAAGTTCTTCACCGAACTGTGGATGAGCCAAAGTTCTTTTCTTGAACCTTACAGAAACTTTTATCTTATCTCCTCCGTTAAGGAATTTAACAGCCTGATTGACCTTTACATTAAAATCATGAGTGTCGATCGTAGATGACATTCTAACTTCCTTGATCTCGATAACTTTCTGATTTTTCTTTGCTTCCTTCGCACGCTTTGTCTGTTCAAAACAGAACTTGCCATAATCCATGATACGGCATACAGGCGGAGTTGCCTGAGGAGCGATCTTTACAAGATCAAGATCTTTCTCAAATGCAATTTTAAGAGCCTCGTCAGCGCTTAAAATACCAAGCTGATTTCCATCAACGTCTATGACCCTGAGTTCTTTATCACGGATCTCTTCGTTGATCTGATGTTCCCTGTTGCTAATGACGCAGCACCTCCAAAAATAAAATAAAACGGGCACAGAACTGATCCGTACCCGCATAAAATCACATTGATATGCAAATTCATGTTGACCTTTTTACTACAGAGAACTGCGCTTAAGGTGAGAACGGACATTGTTCTGCTTTGTTTACCATGATATTATACTACACTTTTACCCACTTGTCAATACCTTTTCTCAAATTATTTCAAAAAAATATTATCAAGCTCTCTATATGTCGTTATATCACATTCAGAGCTTGATTTCAACCCCTTTCCGCAGCCAAAATGAATAAATATAACAGCTTTTTATTTTCTCTCCGAGTATCATCTCAAACGATGCTTTATACAGTGCAAGCTGTGTTTTATAGCCCATAAGCTGTGACACATCTTTAAATCTGTCAGTTTTATAATCAACAATAACATATCCGTCAGGCTCGTGGAAGATACAATCGGCGATACCTTGAAGCATACCGCTGTTACCATTATATTCAGGAAGATTTTCACTTAAGTCAAGATCGCTCATTGAAACAAGAAACTTCTTTTCACGCATCACATTATCGGAATTTTTCACACGCTCATAAAAATCAGATCTAAAGAATGCTTCAAGTGCTTCAACATAAACTCCGTCAGCTTCTTTCTGGCTGAAGTACCCCTGATTCACAAGACGTTCAAGCTCTTTTTTTACGCTTTCATGTGCCTTATCATAGTCCGATAACTCCATAAATTTGTGGGTAAAAGTTCCCTTTTCCGCTGCTGATAGTTTATCAAACTCATCATCAAGCCGTGGAAGACTAGGATAAAACTCAGGTTCGGTTTTCTCTGTCTGCTTCTCTTTTTCAGCCGCAGTTATCTCCGTAACAGTAAGCTTTGCTGGTGTCGATACTCCTGACCAGTCATACTCAAACGCAAATTTGTCAAGGAGATTTCTAAGCATTGTTTTGTCAGCTTCTATTTCGCTAATAGTTGTATCTTCTTCCTGTGTCTGCTCTGTATTTTCAATGCCGTATTCATTATATATTATCTCAGGCTCAGGATATCCGTCACCGTTGACAGCTATGTTATCAGTGCCAAGCCAAGATGTGAGTTGATCACCCGTGGAGTGAAGTGCAAGCGTGATTGTTATCCAATCAAGCATCGTTTCAGCGTCCGCTACAACATTTTCAAGAGAATCTCCCTGCTTTGAGTATATGTTTCTAAGCCTGTCAACTATTCCCACCTTACGTTCAATAACCTTCTCATATGTGGTATTGCTGTAAATAATCGGTGCATAGCTTACAAAAAGTCTTTCTTTTGCTCTTGTACATCCAACATAAAGCAGGCGGAGTTTTTCACTTTTTTCCTCTGCTTTTGATTCTTTTGAAAGCTTATCATAGTAAAGTGAAGTTTTTCTCATAAGTTTGCTGTTATCCATAAAACTGAAAGCAAAGCCCAGCTTGTTATGTGAACAGTAACCTTTGTCTTTCTTTATAAGCGGTATGTCAAGCTGACATAAAAATACAAATGGATATTCAAGACCTTTTGAAGCATGGTAGGTCTTTATGTAAACGGAATCTAAGCCCTCTGTTACCGTCATTGCCTGCTTAAAGGCTTTTTCATTTGAGGACACAGAGTCGATATATCTTAGAAAACCAGTTACGCCCTCCTGACTATTTTGCTCATAGGATGAAGCATATTCAAGAAGCAGACGAAGGTTTGCTCGCTTTTTATCAGAATCAAGATACAGCGAAACGATCCCCATAAGGTCGGTCATGTCGTATATTTTTCTTATGAGCCGTTCAAGACCCATGCTCATTGAAAGATAACGCAGGGAATTAATAAGCTTATTAAGTTTTATGCACTTATCCTGCAATGTTTTATTATTAAAGCTTATATGAGTAGCTTCCTTTTCGTGGCTGTCCTCAGCAGAAGCTGTCGCCGCTACCACCTGATAGATATGGTCTTTCAGTTTACTGTTAGGCTTCTTTGACTTTTCTGTTACTTCCGCCATTTCATCAGGCGTAAAACCCATGATAGGCGACATCATGATAGCTGTCATTGCAATGTCGTTCATAGGATTGTCAATTATCCTGAGCATATTCAGCACAAGTGTTATCTCTCTTGACTTCATGTATCCGTTTGTGTCCTCAGAATATGCTTTCAGACCTACTTCTTCAAGGGCTTTTGCCATAAGGGTAATTTCATCATTTTTTTGAACAAGTATACAAAAATCTCCTGCACGGCACGGTCTTAGAGAGCCATGATCTTTGACTTCCTCACCGTTTTCAAGCATGTGCTTTATCTTTTGCGCTATTACTTTGTTCTCCACAGAATAGCCATTTGTCTTTTTGTAGTCCTTATCAAAAGGTATGAGCATTATTTCTGTAGGCTTGTTATTTTCATCATAAAGTTCACCGTATCGAAGTTCTTCATTTCTATCATAATCCACCTGACCTGTGTGCTGTGTCATAAGATAGTGAAACAGAAAATTCACAAAATCAACCACAGACTCACGACTTCTGAAATTCTTGCTTAGCAAGATAGCCTCGAGCTGTTCGCTGTTTTCAGGTGCGGAAGCGTCATTTCTCGTTTTACTGAAAAGTTCAGGATTTGAGAGTCTGAAACGATATATAGCCTGCTTTATATCGCCAACCACAAAAACATTTTTGCCCATGATATCCAAGTTATCAGAATCAGAAAGCGAACGGAAAACAAGCTCCTGAAGATTATTCACGTCCTGAAACTCGTCTATGAAAATAAGCTCATATAGCCTGTTTCTGCGAATTTCCTCGCAAAGCTCCGTGCGAACAGGTCCATTCTCGGTATCTTTTACAAGCAATTCTCTCGCCATTATCTCAACGTCAGAAAAAGTAACGCCATTTCGTTCAAGCTTCATTTCTTGTGAGATCTTGTCTATATCTTCGCATACCCTGCACAGAACAGTAAATATCCTGTCAGATTCAAGCATATTTTCCTTCATGATTAGTTTGGTGTTATTGAACATATCGGTTATTTTAGCTACGATATCTTTATATTTGTTTCTATATGATGCACAGAAGGCATAATTGTCCTTGAACCTAATGCGAATATCATCGTCAAGTGATGCATTGAAAGCCTTGTTCGTGGGAAATCTTTTTATGGTACTGAATTTCCAATCTGACTTAGCAATAGTATCTATATCGCCGCTTTCAAGAAGCTTTCTTAACCTATGAAGAAGTTCTCTGTCACTGTCGGCAGTTTCATTTAATTTGATATGTTTTATAAAAGGTATGCCTTCTATCTCTTTACGGCAGGCATATTCTTCAAAAACTTCATACATTGAAAATGCTTCTTTCAGCTTTGTTTGAGCTACACATATATTATCTTTTATAAAGCTGTCAAAAATCTTATCATCAGTAAAGTTTTTATGTACCTCTGCTATCCAACGCTTAGGAAACGGCAGTGAACGCATGAATTTATAAAGATTGTCGGTGATTTCATTGAGAGTTTTATCCGCAAAAGCGTTTTTCAGCAGTTTGTAGCTTTCATAATCTTCTTCACAAAGCTTTTCATAAGCCTGCGTGATAGCTTCCTGCAAAATAAGATTTTGCACACTGTCATCAAGTATATCAAGTCCGCCCTGAAAATCAAATTCATGTAGATTACTTTTCACAAGGTCCAGACAGAAAGAATTTATTGTAGATATCCTCGCAAGCTGGATAAGATTTTGCTGACTAAGCAACCACTTGTTTTCAGGGTCACGGCGAAGCTGTTCATCAAAAGCACGGCTGAGCTTTTCTTTCATGCTTGAAGCGGCTTCTTTTGTGAATGTTACTGCAAGAAGTCTGTCGGCAGGTATTTTATTTTTTTCATCAGAAAGGAGTTGTATCATTCGTTCTATAAGCACTGTGGTTTTTCCGCTTCCTGCCGCCGCTGAAACTATAATGCCCTTGCCACGGTCACTAATGGCTTTTTCCTGCTCTTTGGTCCATTTTGTATCAGCCAATTATTTTTTCTCCTTTCTGTCAGTTAGTTCTTCCATAAGTTTTTCTTCATAAACGCTGTCTTTCACGTCTGTAACGTCCTCTTGGTTTATCCTGCCGCAGATATCGTGAAAATCACAGTGCTTGCAGGCTTCCGCCACAGGTCTTGCCTGAATGTTTCCCTGGCAAAGCTGTTCACCAAATTGCGCTACTTTGCCAATAGCAAATTCTCTGAGCTTTGTAAAAAAGCCGTCTGGAATAGTGCCTGAAATGCCGTTGGTTTTAGAATATTTAAAAGGCGCATAGGCGTAATTTTCTTCTGAGCTGAAAGCTTCAGTGACAGCTTTTATATCAACGACTTTTCCTATAGGCTTGAAAGCGTTTAGCCGTGATCTGCTCTCGGCTTCTTCTACGTCAGCGTCGGCTGTCTGCTCGTATGTTTTAGGTTTGTTTCCTAGCGTGTAGTATACGATACCAGCCTGCTTCAATCCACCGTCTATATTCACTGGATTTTTGGTTTCAAGTAAAGCGGTAAGATACACGAACATCTGCAAATTAAGGCCATTGTAGAGCATTGAATATTTAAGGTCAATAGAGCCTGTTTTATAGTCGATTATCCTCACATATTTTTCACCGTTCTCGTCCTCGAAAACGTCAACTCTGTCGATAATTCCCGTAAGGATTATCTTATCTCTGCCGTTTACATCTATGATAAGTCGGTCTTCTTCCTCGGACTTGTCTATTTTGTATTCCAAAAGCGCAGGTCTGAATTTTGAGTGAAGAAGCTCATTCTGCATAAAACGAATAATATGCAGAATATTGCTTTCCATACGCTCCTGTAAAAATACAAATGACGGAGATTTTCCGAACATTCCACCAAGGCTTTCCTTTATATATTCGGTAACGTTTTTGTGGATATACTCTTTTATCTCATCATCTGAGAGAGTAAGGAAAGCATTGTCAAAGCCTGTGCCGTCATCATCTTTACGCATTATCTTTTCAAGAAGCTGATGAATGATAAGTCCCCTGTTAAGCCCGTCGATATCTGCCTTTATGACAGTTTTAAGACCAAGACCATACTTGCAGAAATAATTGAACGGGCATTTATAATATGTATCAAGCTGAGTAGGCGAGACCTTTGCAGGCTGTTCTGACATGAAAAGTTTTTCTGCGGTCTTTTCTTCAAGCTTATAGTCACCGTTTTCATGAAGATTCTTTGTTCGCATAAGTTTCTCGGCATATTCCTGCGATAACCCCAACGCAGACCTAATTGCAGAAATTGTAGCGTTTTTATCGTGGGAATGTTCCATATATTTATAGTAAGCTGTCCTAAAAGAAGTGCAGTAAAAATCAAGCCCCATATCCTGAGCTTTGGTATTGATTTTGCCGAACATTCCGTTAAGCTCGGAAACAAGTGCAGAGGGGTGATGAGCTTCTCCTACAAGGTCAGATTCTGAATAAAGCACATAGAGCTTTTCGTCTGCAAGGGTAAAAGCGTTGTAGCACACAAGTTTCTCTGTCTGAAAAGATTTTCTTGCGCTGTGTGAGATATGAATATCGCTTCCCTCTAATATCATTTTTTCATTTTCTGTGATAAGTCCACCAGAGCTTAAAGACGCAGGAAATATGCCGTCGTTCACCTCAACAAGAAAGACAGCCTTTACGCCCTCAAGCCTTGAATGGCTCGGGTCGCATATTCTTACGCAGTCAAGTTTCTGCGGAGGACGTGAAACACTCATTTGCGAAAGCATGAGCTTGAAAAGCTCATAAAACTGTCTGAGGGAGATAACTTCGTCATTCATGCAGTCATAGACGGATTTGATAGCCGAAAGAACAGAGTTCCAAAGTTGTTTCAATCCTCTTGCCATTTCAAGCTGAGTTTCGTTATCCGAAGTTCCTGCCTTTTTTACTACAGAAAAGGTCTGCTGAGAAAGCTCAATGCTGCCAAGAAGATCATAAAGCCCACGGCACAGTTCCCCTGCTGTAACATCTTTAACAAGTTTGCTTTTAAATGCTTCAAAAGGCTCGATTATCTTTCGTCTTGAGCAGTTTATTTTTTCAAGCTGTTTTTCGCTGAGATCACCTGCAACAGTAAAATCACTGAGCCACATATCACCCTCAACGCTCCAGCGTATGCAATAGTCTTCCAGATTTGATATCTCGATATTCAGCATTGGAAAAAGCGGCGATTTTATGTATTTCAAAATATTGTCCGTGGAATACTTTCTTGAAAGCAAGCACTTGAAAAGCGAGTTCATATACCTCACCAGAGATGATGAAGAAACACTGTCACTGCAGTCTGAAAAATATGGTATCTCATATCTGTCAAATGTACCCTCAAAAACGGAAGCACAATCTTTAAGGTTTCTTGCAAGCAAAGCTATGTCACTGAATTTATAGCCTTTTTCTCTAACAAGCTCCCATATCTTTCCACTGACAAATTCACTTTCTTCGTAAATATCCGTTGCTGATATAACAGAAACATTTTCGCACTTTCCGACGTATGGCTTTTTGCAGGTGTTGTAAATCTCTTTGCTCACATATTCAAGTTCAGGGACTCTAAATGAGCTGTTACGACACTCTACCGTGTTGACCTTGTAATTATGATCAGCGGAAATATCTGTTATCTGCTGCAACGTTTTAAGAGTATCAGCAAAAGGGTGATTTGCATATCTTCTAATGCTTTCATTGTCGATACATAGAGAGAACGTTATATTCTTGCACTGTGCGATACAAGCGTCAAGCATTTTAAGTTCATCAAAAGAGAAATCGTTGAAAGCGTCAACAAAAACTGTCATTCCACGGAAATATCCATTTTTCTTCACCTGATCCACACTTCTTGCCATTGCAGACAGTGTATCCTGCATTCCTGCTTTTTCAAGCTCATCCATGTAAAAATCATAAAGCCTTGAGATATCAAAAAGTTTCATGGCAAGAGAGCCGCTCTGCTTCTCAGCGGCAAGAGCTAGATCCTGTGGTGTTATTCCGCTTTCACGAAACTGGCTCACAAGTTCGTTAAGTTCGGCTAAGAAACTGCCCTTTTCAAGACTCTTTTTATAAAAGCGGATATCCTTGGTCTGCTTAAGACGTCTGACAGCCTTATACATAAGGATAGTGCGGACGTTATCATCGGCATTTTCTTTTGCCCTACCGCCATAAAGCTTCTCTGTGAACTCAGCGATACGGTTAAAGCCTGCAGTCTGTATGACGTTGAAATCTGCCGCACCAAGGTGTTCATACAGTTTTTTATCATATTCAAAAGAAAACTGATCTGGTATTATGACCATGACCTGCTCGCCGTTTTTTACAGCAGACTTGATCTTATCTATGAAAACTTTGTCACGTCCACTGTGAGAGCCACCGCTTATAACTGTTACCATTGAATGAGCCTCCGTTATGATTGATATTTATATAATAACACGGCAAGGCTCAAAAGTCAATCGTACTTTTGATACAAGTACAATTAAATGTACACTTAACTAAAAAGGCTTTTAATTATCTCGGCTATTTTAAAAGTAAACTTTATATCTTCCCTATTGCCGTCTATGACAGTTATACCACTGCCATTTTTATCGTTTTTTTCATCTGACATAACATTGCTCAAAACGAATGCTGCCCCAAGGTTTGATGAGGAAAAAGCAGCGGCTTTGATGCCTGCAGAGCTTACTGTAATGACAAATGAAATGATGATAGCTGTAACAAACTTTTTCATTAAAAATGGCCTCCCATAAATATCTGTTGTTCAGATTATGGGAGGTCATAGTTATTTTATTCAGTTTCCGAAAAATTTTCTTGCGATATCTACCGACTCTTTTGCGTCTTTTGCATAATAGTCAGCGCCTATCTGCTCTGCATAGTCAGCCGTTACCACCGCACCGCCTACTATTATCTTGCAGTCAACATTGTTTTCACGAAGAAGCTTAACCGTATTTTCCATGCTCACAAGAGTTGTTGTCATAAGCGCAGAAAGGCCGATAAGATGTACGTCATTTTCTATTGCACAATCAACTACTGTCTGATAGTCAACGTCCTTGCCAAGGTCAATAACGTCATAACCATAGTTTTCAAGAAGTACCTTTACAATGTTCTTGCCGATATCGTGGATATCGCCCTTTACTGTTGCAAGGATTATCTTGCCCTTAGAAACGCTTTTTTCACCCGTTGACAGAATGTAATTTTTTATTACCTCAAAGCAAGCCTGTGCAGTGCCTGCTGTCTGGATAAGCTGCGGCAGGAAAAGCTTGCCCTTTTCAAATTCTGCACCAGCCTTATCAAGTGCCGGGATAAGCATATCGTTGACAATGTTCATGGCTTCTGTTTCCTGCAAAAGCTTTGCAGTAAGGTCAGCTGCTTCTTTCTTCAGACCGTTTTCGATAGCATACGGCAAGTCTATCTCAGCTTTTGCGCCTGTTGCGGCAGGAGCAGTTTTTTTCTCGCCACCGTAGTGAGAAATAAAGTCAACAGAGTTTTTATCAATGTTTGTCAGAAGCTTGTAGGCACGAACAGTTGCCGTCATAGAATCAATATTAGGATTCATTATCGGCAGGTCAAGACCCTTTGTGAGCGCCATCATAAGAAAGTTGTGATTAACTATCTCTCTGCTAGGCAGACCAAAGCTGATATTCGATACACCGAGAACTGTTTTAAGTCCAAGCTCGTTCTTTACTCGCTCCACTGCATTTACTGTCTGCATAACATTTTCCTGCTCCGCAGAAGCGGTAAGAGTAAGACAATCTATATACACATCTTCTTTTCTAATGCCGTATTCAAGCGCCTTGTCAAGTATCTTTTTAGCAAGCTCAAATCTCTTGTCAGCACTCTTTGGTATGCCGTTTTCATCGAGAGTAAGACCTACCACAGCCGCACCATATTTCTTTACAAGAGGAAGAACATTTTCAATGGAGCTGTCCTCAGCGTTTACAGAATTGACGATAGGCTTGCCATTATAAGCCCTCAGAGCCGCTTCAAGCACCTCAGGTATAGTTGAATCCACCTGCAAAGGCACATCGACAACGCCCTGCAAAGACTTTACAGCCTTGACCATCATACTCTTTTCGTCAATTCCCGGCAGACCAACATTTACATCAAGAATATCCGCACCTGCGTGTATCTGCTCGATAGCCTGACCAAGAATATAGTCGATATCGTTTGCAAGCAGTGCTTCTTTAAAACGCTTCTTGCCAGTAGGATTGATACGCTCGCCGATTATTCTTGGCTGGTCTATAACTACAGTATGTGTCGGTGAACAGCAAGCGGCAGGGATATCATTATGCACGCTGACGTGCTTCTTGCCTTTGAGCATTTCAGCCAGCTTTTTGATATACTCAGGGTTAGTTCCACAGCAACCTCCAAGCACCTTAACTCCCAATGGGATAAGCTTTTCTGCAAACTCTGCAAAATCTTCAGGGGAACAGTTATATTCATTTGTAACAGGGTCAGGAAGTCCTGCATTAGGCTTTACTACAACAGGGAGATTTGTCCACTTGCAAAGCTCCTCCACAACAGGATAAAGCTCCTTTGGCCCTAATGAGCAGTTCACACCGATTGCGTCAACGCCCAGACCCTCCAAAGTCAAAGCCATGGAGCTTATGGCAACGCCCGTAAATGTACGCATATTTTCCTCAAAAGTCATTGTGCAGACTATAGGAAGATCGCTGTGTTCCTTTGCCGCAAGAACAGCCGCTTTAAGTTCATAGAGATCTGTCATTGTTTCAAAAACGATAAGGTCTGCGTCAGCTCCTGCAAGTATCTGCTCCTTATAAATATCGTAAGCTTCTTCAAAAGTGAGTGTTCCTGTTGGCTCTAGAAGCTGTCCGATAGGTCCGATATCAAGAGCAACAAGGGTATCAGTACCCTCACAGGCTTTTCTTGCATTTTTTATAGCCGCAGGAATAGCCTGCTGGACAGTATATCCGCACTTTTCAAGCTTGTGTCTGTTTGCACCGAAAGTATTGGCGTAAACAATGTCTGAGCCTGCGTTTATATACTGGCGGTGTATGTCCACCAGCCAATCAGGCTTGTCTATGTTAAGAGCTTCAGGAGTGCCACCCATTTCAAGTCCCTTTGCCTGAAGCATCGTACCCATTGCTCCGTCAAGTATGACAAATTCTTTTGTTTTAAGTAATGTTCTAAAATCCACAATGATCTCCTCTTTTTCTGAATTGACAGACTTCCCTCATATTACAGCAGGCACAACCACGTCTGCCCTTTGATATTTCATTTTTTGACAATCCGATTATCGCCGTAACAGACTTTCTCGGCGTCAGTATATTATTTTCAGTTGCATTAAGTCCGATAAATTTCTGCGCATTGAGTACGTCAAGAAAAACTCTCTGCACGCTGATAGGCAGATCGCCATAACCAGGAGAAAACCTCCATGTCTGATTATATCCGCTGAGCTTTTCTTTCACAGTGTTGTCAACTATATCGCATACCTGCTCCACAGCCGCACTTGCAAGGCAATCCGCTATCATAGCTTTAGCCATATCCTCTGCTTCATAAGCACGAAGCTTTCTATCAACGCCCGAAGAAATAGTCGCTGCAAAAAGCACGCATTTACTGCACCCCTCAAGGTGTCTGCATATATCATTGCCGCCAAGAAACAACGGAGTACCGATGACCTCAACACCGTTCTCTTTATGAGCGACATCAAACACTCTGTACACAAATTTAGGCTCAATGACTTTCAAAAGCTCTTTTTCACATTCATCTATCAACAAAGCCGTGCGTTCGTCTGGCTTGTTATTGCCCATTCCCATATATCTCACGGCTTCTTTGACGTTTATATGTTCAAGTTTCAAATAATCACCTACCGATTGTTATTATACCACATTACTATGAATTTTACAACAATAAATAATAAATGTACGTTCACAAAAAAAGTCCCCGCAATCATCAGGGACTTTGTGTTACATATTGTCAGCGTCTTTAAGATACTGTTCAGCATTTTCAAGCATAAGCTCTGTGATATTTTCACCGCCCATTATCCTTGCTATCTCATACTTTCTCTGCTCATGATCGAGAGTTCTAACAGTTGTAACTGTCCTGTTGCCCTGTATATTTTTCTCAATAAGCAAATGATTATCCGCCATAACAGCCATTTGGGCAAGGTGGGTCACGCAAAGAACTTGCCTAAGGCGAGATATCTGTTTCAGCTTTATACCTATCTTCTGAGCCGCTCTGCCGCTTACTCCTGTGTCTATCTCGTCAAATATCAGCGTGCCGATACTGTCCTTTTCTGCAATTACGTTTTTCAGTGCAAGCATTATTCTTGAAAGCTCACCGCCTGAAGCGATCTTCGCAATAGGCTTTGGCTCTTCGCCCAGGTTTGCAGAAATAAGAAACTCTATGCTATCCATGCCATTTATGGTGAGCTTGCCTGTTTTCTGCTGAACCACCAGCTTGACCTTTGGCATATTGAGAAATTCAAGCTCCTCTGTTACCTGAGAAACAAACCGCTCTCCTGCTTTTTTTCTATGGTCTGAAAGTGCTTTGGCTTTCTTTGATACCTCCGCAAGAAGTCTTTCCTTTTCTTTATTAAGCTCGTCTAAGCTCTGCTCTGCTCCGCTCAGTTCATCAAGCTCATTCTGTGAATTTTCAAGAGTAGTCAGTACATCATCAAGCTCAGGTCCATATTTCTTCATGATACGCCTGAGTTCATCAGAACGCTGATTAAGGTAATCATAACGTTTCGGGTCGATATCGAGGCTGTCAAGAAGTGAGCCTATCTCCTCGGAAATATCCTCCATTTCAATAGCCGCAGAACTAAGTCTGTCATATATAGGCGATATCTCAGTCATTATATCAGTATATCCCTCAACCGATTTTGAAGCTCTCTGCGTCATCTCCACTGCACCATCTGTGTCGTCATCGCCCGAAAGAAGTTGTTTTGCCATATAAAGAGCCTCAGAGATTGCAACAGCATTTTTAGAGATGTTAAGCTCTGCTTCTATCTCTTTATCCTCGCCTTCATGAATGTTGAGCGCATTTATCTCCTCGACAATATCGGCAAGCTCAGCCATGCGAAACTCTTTTTTGCTTTGCTCAGTTTTTATCTTGTTTATCTTCTTTGCAATGCTTTGAAGCTCTCTGAAAGAGCTGTGATAATCTTCTATAAGAGCTTCCGATTCGGCATAGCTGTCAAGTATCTCTATATGACGTTCAGGAGCCATGAGTATCTGATTGTCGTGCTGTCCATGGATAGTTACAAGCGTTTCTCCGATAGCTTTAAGTACGGAAACGTTCACCGCTCTCGAGTTGACTCTTGCAACGCTTCCACCATCTGAACGTATCTCACGGGTAAGGAAAAGCTGTCCGTCTTCTGCACTTATGCCAAGCTCGTCTAGTACCTGCAAAACATTGTCCCCAATGTCAGTAAACAACGCTGAAATAACAGCCTTGTCCGTGCCTGTTCTCACAATATCCTTAGTGACACGCTGACCGAGGATAGCATTTATTCCATTTATAAGTATGGACTTACCTGCTCCCGTTTCGCCTGTGAAAACATTAAGCTTATCAGAAAAATCTATAGTTGCCTTTTCTATCACGGCAAGATTTTCAATATAAAGTTCACTTAACATTTTAGATCATTCCTCTGCTGTTTAAGAAATAATAAAGGATCTCAGTTCCTCTGCCATATGGGACGCATCTTTTTCTGTCCGCATAAGTATGAATATCGTGTCGTCACCTGCAAGCGTTCCCACAACATTGTCAAGTCCAAGCTTGTCAAGCTTTGCACACACCGCCTGTGCCATGCCCGTATGACATTTCACCACAACAGTGTTAAGCGCATGATCCACCGACACAACGGCGTCTGAAATTATGCCGAAAATGCCGTTGTTTTGCTCTGCAATATCTTTTTTGAGTGCAGGCAGGCTGTATTTATAATTGCCGTCTGAACCAATGGTCTTTACAAGGGAAAGCTCCTTTATATCCCTTGAAACTGTTGCCTGAGTGACTTTCAGACCATGCCTTTTAAGCGCTTCACGAAGTTCCTCCTGAGTGCCGATATTTTCGTCTTTGACAATCTGCATTATCAAATTCTGACGCTGATTTTTCATATGCCGTCCTCCGCTGATTCCTTCAACGGCTGCATAAGCTTTTTGTTTATTGACGAGAAAAAGCTGCCGCCGCTTATATCTATGATTTCAACAAAATACTTTGACTTTGATACTATCACAGTGTCCTCTGCCGAAAGTCTGAAAACATTATTACCGTCAACGCTGACGATTGCGTGAGAGCCACTGTTAGTGTGACACTTGACTTTCATAACGCTGTCCTCTGAAAGTATCATAGATCTTGCAAAAAGCGAGTGAGCACATATCTGTGTGAACTCTATACACTTCATTTCAGGTTCGATTATAGGTCCGCCTGCTGACATTGAATAGGCTGTTGAGCCTGTGGCTGTAGAAAGTATAACGCCGTCTGCACGTAGTGAAGAAATAAGTCTGCCGTTTTTTGACACCTCAAAATCGGCTATCTTACAATCGTCAGCTTTTGTTACTGCAACGTCATTAAGCGCAGTATATGACTTATTTTCACCGCCACATTCGACATTTACGTTTAACATCATTCGGCGGCTGAGGGTATATTCTCCAGAAAAAAGCTTGTCCAGCAATTCAAGCTGTGAATGTTCAAGAGAGGCCATAAAACCGAGTCTGCCACAGTTTATGCCAAGTATAGGCTTCTCAAACTCACAGCCCTTAAGAGAGCATTTGAGTATCGTTCCGTCACCACCGATCGCAATAATCATATCACACTGCTTTACACACTCGTCTTCGCTACAGAAAGTGATATCGAGCTTTCCGAAAACGTGCTTATAGCATCTATCCATAAAAAGTTTTGCACTATTTTTGTGCAGCCTTTCATATGTTGCGGTCGTATACTCAAAGCAATGAGTTTTATCAAGATTTGGATAAAGATAGATTTTCATAATATTACCACTCTTGCGTTTAGTCTTTGAAGCTATCAAAAGCTTCGTTCACAAATTCTTTTATATTAAGCTGACCAAGCTTGTCAGCCGTCATGTCAGCGTTTTTAAGTAGAATAAGATATTCAAGATTGCCGTCGCCACCCTTAACAGGGGAAATTGTTATCTTTTCAGCCGCAAGCCCCTCTGCTCGAAAACAGCCAAGAAGCTCGGTTATCACTCTCACATGGTCTTTACGATCTTTGACGATACCCTTTTTATTGAGAGCCTGCTTGCCAGCCTCAAACTGAGGTTTTATAAGAAGAACCATTTCGCCGCCATCGCAAAGACAATTGCAAAGGGATTTTATAACAAGTTTTAGAGAAATAAACGAAAGGTCACCACTTATGAACTGCAAAGGTCTGTCAAAAAAATCCGCTGTCAGATATCGTGCATTCACGCCCTCACAGTTTTTCACCCTGATGTCTTTGCACAAACTTTCATCAAGCTGTCCGTGACCCACGTCCACCGCATAGACAAATTCTGCGCCATGTTCAAGCATACACTGAGTAAATCCCCCGGTTGAAGCACCGATATCTGCACAAACTTTACCTGTCAAGTCAAGCCCGAAAACATCGCAGGCGTGTTCAAGCTTAAGTCCGCCCCTGCCGACAAACTTCATATCGTCAGGCCTACATTTCACCCCGTCGTTCTCATCAACTAATATAGAAGGCTTGACGCAGACCTTGCCGTTTACCGACACAAATCCATTTTTTATAAGCTGTTTGGCACGTTCTCGGCTTTTTACACCGCAGTTCGTAACTATATACACATCAAGTCTTTCACTCATCTTTCAAAAAGCCCTCAACTGTATCAGCCATTTTCTCTGCTGAAAAACCAAGCTCGTCAAGTAGCACATCACATTTTCCGTGCTTCACGAAACCGTCAATAGCAAACTGAGCCACATTTGGGCAGATAGAAGCATACTTCTCTGAAATACTTCCACAGTAATAAGCTTCCTCAAAGAACAGCACAGCATCGTAGGCTGACATTATATCAACCACCTCATTGTCTATAGGGAAAATATTCACGAGCTTAATAACATCGCACTTTATATCACGATTTCTGAGTATTTCTATAGCTGTGAAAAGATCATTTGCAAGCCTGCCGTATGTAACAAGCAGAACCTTTGCGCCCTCTATATGACGATAAACGTAAGTTGAAACAGGATCAGATGTATCATACAGCGATTGATCCCTGCCCCTTGGATATCTCACAGCACAAATGCCACTGTCGTCCTCAACAGCCTTATGCAGGCACAGCCTGAGTTCGTCATAATTAGACGGAGAATATATCCTCATATTTGGCACAGAGGTAAGAAAAGAAACATCAAAAATTCCCTGATGTGTTTCACCATCATCACCGACTATACCTGCGCGGTCAACGCATATAACTGCATGACAGCCTCCTATTGCCATATCATGGATAAGTTGGTCGTATGACCTTTGCAAAAACGATGAGTACACCGCAAAAACAGGTACATAGTTCATAGAAGCAAGCCCAGCACAGAAAGTAACTGCGTGTTCTTCGGCAATGCCTACATCAAAGAAGCGTTCAGGAAAACGTTTCGCAAAATACTGAAGCCCCGTGCCGTATTTCATTGCCGCAGTGACTGCACAAAGACGCTTATTCTTTTCTCCCATTTCACAAAGCTCTTTTCCCATTATAGAAGAAAAGCTGTCAGAAAGTACGACGTCGGGATTGCCCGTTTTTATCTCAAAGGAGCCGACCCCGTGAAACTCTCCAGGGTTAGCTTCTGCAGGAGCATAGCCCTTGCCTTTTATAGTATTCACATGAACAAAAACAGGCTTGTTTACTGCCTTTGCAGCCATAAGTCCCTGTTCAAGTTCTTCAAGATTGTGTCCGTCAATAGGTCCAATATAGTGAAAGCCAAGATCTTCAAACATGGTGCTGTGAAGTATCATGTTCTTGACCGCATTTTTGGAGTTACGAACGGCATTTTTCACAGGTTTACCTATAACAGGCGTCTTATCAAGCATTCTCTCTACTCTGCCCTTTGTGCGCTGATAGCTCTCTTTTGTACGCATGGAGGAAAGATATTTTGCCATTCCGCCAACATTTTTTGAGATAGACATTTCATTGTAGTTGAGGATAACGATGATATTTGTATCACTTTTGCCTGCATTGTTAAGTCCCTCGTAAAGCTCGCCACCTGTTGAAGCACCGTCACCGACTACAGCTATAGCATGGTGAGTTTTATCACCACTCAGCTTCATTGCTGTGGCGATCCCAAGCGCCGCAGAAACAGACGTAGAGCTGTGACCGCTTATAAAAGCGTCATGCACCGACTCATCAGGTCTGCAAAAACCCGAAATACCGTTTTCCTGTCTGAGAGTTTTAAACTCTTTGAGTCTACCCGTAAGTATTTTATGTGTATATGCCTGATGACCAACGTCCCAGACGATTTTATCTTTAGGTGATTCAAAAACTCTGTGGATAGCCATTGTAAGCTCCACAGTACCAAGATTTGACGCAAGATGACCGCCGTTTTTTGAAACCGTATCTATAAGAATTTTCCTTATATCACCGCAAAGCTCCTCACACTGCGCAGTGGAAAGCTTTTTCAGGTCGGCAGGCAAATTCATTTTATAAATATCAGGCTTTTTTATTTCCGACATTATATCTAGATCTCCAATCTTTTTATCAACTTCTTCTTGTAAGCATATCAGATGTAAGCTCTGTGAGGAAAACGCTGTCCTCAAAATATTTAAGATGACCCAGTGCTTGAACTGTCAGTTGTTTTGCTATCTGTTCTGACTTGTCAAGTCCAAGGAGGGATACATATGTGTTTTTATGCTGTTCGCTGTCACTGCCGATAGGCTTGCCAAGCTCCTCAAAAGTGCCTGTTACGTCAAGAATATCGTCAACTATCTGAAATGCTCTGCCCATTGCCTGAGCATAGTCTGCCGCAAAGGGGATAGCCTCAAGCTTATCTCCAAGTATAACGCCCATTACACAAGCGGCTTCAATAAGTGCGCCTGTTTTGCAGGTCTGCAAAATATTCAGTGTATCAACGTCTATTTCTTTATTTTCATATTTAAGGTCTATCACCTGACCGCCTATCATGCCATCAGTGCCTACTGCTCTTGCAAGAACAGAAATAAGCATAACAGCCTTGTCAGCAGATATAACGCCGTTCATGGCACTGTTGGCAATCACCTCAAAAGCAAGGGTGTTCAGTGCATCGCCTGCAAGGAGTGCGATATTCTCAGGAAAAGCTTTATGACATGAGGGCTTTCCACGTCTGTAATCATCATCGTCCATACAAGGCAGATCGTCATGTATAAGAGAAAAAGTGTGTATAAGTTCAATAGAACAAGCTATCTCTGCATACTTCTCAGGCTGACGCTCGCCGCACATACGGCAAAATTCAAGCATAAGCACAGGTCTGAGCCTTTTGCCCCCTGCCTGCAAGGAATACTCCATAGCCTCAACTACCTGACCCTGAAGCTCAGGCTTTGAGTGGGTAAGCTCCAGCAGTTTATTATCTATAAGCTCCACATAATAATCAAGTGTGGCTTTGTTCATATCATTCATCGCTATTATCTCCGTTCATAGCCTTTACGGAAAGCTTTGCACTTTCAAGGCTTTTTTTGCAGTCGACCGACAGATCTATCCCCTCTTTATAAAGTGCCAAAGCTTTCTCAAGATGAAGCTTGTCATTTTCAAGCTGACCAACTATATCGTTAAGTCTTGTAAGATTTTCTTCAAAAGTCATTTTAAACAGCCTTTCATTTGACAAATGTTATTTTAGCAGATACACTGCCGTCTGACAGCTTTATGTTTACATCGTCGCCAACGTTCAGCATTGATACACTGTCGACAACGCTTTCGTCTTTCTGAACGATAGCATATCCCCTGCCCAGAATATTGAACGGACTAAGCATATTCAGAGAAGAAACATAGCCGTCAAGCTTAACTGACAGCTTTTCAAGCCTGCGTTCCATGATCTGCGACAGCCTTTTTTCAATGTCGCACACTGCTTTTTCGCTCTGCTCTAATCTCTTTTCAGGAGAGTATAATTTCAAAAGCTTATCACAGCTTTCTATCTGTGACACAGCCTTATCAAGTTTAAGCTCCATAGCCTTGTCAAGCTTTTGCCTTAAAAGCCTCACAGCATTAAGTATATCCGCCTTGTCAGGGGTAGCAATCTCAGCCGCCGCTGACGGAGTTGGCGCACGCATATCTGCGGCATAGTCTGCAAGGGTGGTGTCAGTTTCGTGACCTACAGCCGATATCACAGGTGTATTGCAGGCGTAAACAGCCAGTGCCACAGCCTCATCATTGAACACCATAAGATCCTCGCTAGAGCCACCGCCACGAGCTAAAATTATGGTATCTGCACCGCTTTTATCAGCCGCTGAAAGTGCTTTGCATATAGTTTGTGCTGCCGCCGTACCCTGCACCTGCGCAGGATAAACTTCGATATTGCACACAGGATAACGCCTTTCAGCTACATGGATTATATCCTGCAAAGCCGCCGCAGTAAGCGACGTAACAACAGCTATCTTCTTTGGAACAAGGGGTATTTTCTTTTTTTTGTTCACATCAAATACGCCCATTTTTTCAAGCTTTTTCTTGGTCTGTTCGAGCTGAACGTGCATAACGCCCACGCCAAGAGGTGCTATCTCCGTAGCTATTATCTGATAAACGCCGTCACGCTCATAGACCTCTATATTGCCCATAACAAGCACGCTCATGCCGTCCTCAGGCACGAATTTAAGCCTTGAAACACTGCTTGAAAACATAACAGCTTTAAGTGCAGAACTGCTGTCCCTTACTGTAAAATAGGCATGACCTGATTTGTAATGTATATTAAAATTGGATATCTCGCCCTTGACGGCAATGCCTTTCAGCTTAAGGTCAGACCGAAGTTTTGAAGCAAGATATCTGTTTAGCTGAGAAACAGTGATAACTGAACTCATATTTTGATCTTCCCTTTCCTGATTGCAGCATAGACCGCAACGCCCACTGCGTTATCGCTTGAAAACTCAGGCTCAGCAAAGCTGCCGTACTTTTCAAGCTTGCTTTTTATAAAGCGATTAGACATCACACCGCCTGCATATATAATAGGTATATCCTTATACTCATGGCGAAGATTAACTGTCATTTTCTCCACCGCAAGGCACACACAATCAATACAGTATGCCGCAACATCAGCCACGGAACAGCTCTCGTCTATAAACTTCATGCACTGATTTTCTATTCCAGAAAGTGAACAATAAAGCCCGTCAACTGATGCTTTTGGCTTTATTTTATGTTCGCTTTCAGACGCAAGCCTTTCAAGCTCTTTACCACATGGAAAAGACAGCCCAAGCCTTACGCCTGTTCTGTCTATGGCTTGTCCGCCTTTAAGATCACGGCTTCCGCCGATCTGAGTTATATTTATCAACTTAGCCTTGTCGGGCTCGCACAAAAGAAGATCTGTAGTGCCACCGCTGACGTGAAAAGCCGCAAAAGGCTTATCAGAACTGAGCATATCAAGCTTTCCGCAGGAATAAAGTGCCGCAAGTATATGTCCCACCTGATGCGAAGTCTTTTCAAGGTCAGCTCCACAGGCAAGTGACACAGCTTGCGCAACATTTTCTCCAACAAGGAAGCAAGGCATATACGACCCCTCTGCACACCTTGGTGCATAAGAATACCCAACTGCACTTAAGTCATACCTTTTATCAAAAAGCTGTTTCATAAGTTCTGGAAGCTGTTTAGTATGGTGAAACACAGCGTCGGATTGTCTTAGTCCTCGCTCTCCCTGCTTGACAGGAAGAAGTTTTTTGCATGACCTGACGCTCATATCCGCAGTATCAAGCAGTGCACATGAAGTGGTATAATTGCTTGTGTCTATTCCGAGTACAAAACTCACTGCTTTTCCTCTTGTTCCTTTGCAAATGAGCCAAGCACACCGTTTACAAATGAAACGTCAGGCTCGAGGGCATATTTTCCTGCAAGAGCCACAGCCTCGCTTATGGCAACGTTCACAGGAACGTTCTCCTCATATATTGCCTCGTAAATAGCAAGTCTGAGTATTGCAAGATTTATCTTAGGTATTCTTTCAACAGTTCTCTTGTTGCTGAACTTGCTGATTATGCTGTCGATCTCGTCCTGCTTTTCGCAAACATTTTCCACGAGCTTTTTAACTTCATCATTTACGATGATCTCATTCACTTCCATGGCAGACATGAAAATATCGTCAAGCTCCTCGTCCTGTCTAAAAATTTTCTCAAATATCAGCAAAAATGCTGATTCTCTTATTTCACGCCTTTTAATTGGCACAAAAACACTTCCTTCATCTTATATTTGTCTGAATCCTATTACTTTTCCGAAAGGTCAACTCCGCATATGGTCACATTTACCTTTGCAACTGTAAGTCCAAGCATATTCTGAACTGCACTTTTTACTTTATCCTGTATCTCCTCAGCAACGGAAACCGCCTTAGCTCCACGGCAAAGTATTATACCTATAGACACTGACAGCACATCGTCAACAAGGCCTATCCTGATATTGCCGAAATTTTCCTGTCTAAACCAGAGCTGACGTGGAGTCTTCATAACAGGAGCGATACCATAAACGCCCTCTATCTCATTAACAGAGTTTGTAACGATCTGTGCTATTACGTCCTGACTTATGTGCAGACTTTTTTCTACTTTCTTTGAAACATCATTCATATTTATCCAAGCCTCCCTTTTTAGATATAAAAAAGAAATCCTTCAATCTATACTTACAACCATTATATCATAAAAATCAATAGGTTACAAGTATTTTGAAGGACTTTTTTTATTTGCTGACAAATTTTATTCTACATCATAAATTCTGATGTTTTCATTTGCAACTGAAACTTCGCTAAGGAGAATATCTTTTATCTGTGCCGCTTCGCTTGCAACAAGCCCGTCGCTGTCGGTCTTTACAACGATATTTGCGTTGTCACCGTCAAGATAAACAACACAGTCCTCAAAGCCTGCTGCTTTCACGAGTGTCTCTACCTTGCTCTCCGACTCCATGAGCCCTGTCATGGCTGAAGCTTCTTCTTCAGCGACTTTCTTTTCTTCCTCTGTGGAATCGCCGCCGTTCATTATATTCTTTAATGTTTCTACCGCCTCGTCCCTTGAATTCATTCTGTCTATTCTTGCCTGTGCAAAATAATCTGAAGTACTGTCAGTGCTTACGAGCTGTGCGTCGCCGTAATTCACGCTTTGACTTTTCACAACGTCCGTCGCCTTTATCTTGCCGTCTGAGGTCGATACTGCATAATTTATGTATACTGCAAGACCGAGTATCAGCGTCATTCCTGCAAGGATTATCTGCTTTTTGCCTATTATCATGGTCGGTTTTTTCATCTTTATTACCTCTTTCTGTTATTTTCTGCCCTCAACGCAGATCTTACTGCTTGATATGCCTAGTACTGTCGAAACCGCTTTAAGCACACGTTCGTTTACTTTTATATCTCCACCTCCTTCGCAAACAATGACAACGCCGCAAATCTGCGGTTTTATTATTTTTCTGACCAATGCCTCCTTTTTGCCGTCATTATCAGTTATTACTATCTCGTTTTCATACCTGTCGCTTGTTCTGTCACCATTATTGTCTGTGCTTTTGGTAAGATTTTCGGCATAAACATATTCGGTAGTTCCCTCAACTGTCACCATTACCTCGCACTCGCCAACTCCCCTGACTTGAGAAAGAACATCTTTAAGCTCTTTTTCTATCTGCTTTTTGTAGCTGTCTGTATCATCAGTGGCAACGCTTTCCGTGGGAATGCTCTTGCTCTCTGCCGTATTTTTAGCAGGAAACATCTCAGAAACAAATATAAGTAATATCCCTACAAGACCTACGGCTATCACTATCTTCGTTTTCATAGGAAGCTTTTTAAGAGCCTTTATTTTCCCCTCAACTTTACTTTTCAGCAACGTTTATTCCTCCTGCACGATAACTTGAGTATCAGGCAGATCTTCTGCAATAAGCTTTTCAACAAGCCCTCTGTCGCTTGTTTTAGTCAGATATACCCTTACCGCTGTTATCTCTATTTCATTATATTCATTTATATCTGTGGTTATGTCCACTCTGACGTTTTCTATGCCATTCTTATTCAGCTTATCCAAAAAATATTCTTCAAGCCTGCTCTCGGATTCGGACAGATAATAAAGTTTCGTCGCTGTTGAAACGCTGTCAAACTCAGGCAGATCTGCAAGCTCTGTATAGTCGCTTAAGGTGACTTTGAAGCCATGTCCCATTACAGGTGTTATGACCGCAAGCAAAAATATCACAGCAAGCACTGATCTAAGTTGTTTTTTCAAAGTTCCCTCAGGTGTGGCAATATCCGTCATAGAAGTTATCACGCCTATAATGCAGGCAATAAATATCACTGCTTTAACTGTATTCATTTTAAGCTCCTGTGTTCATGGCTGTCATTATTACAACTGATGTGGAAATAACGAACATTATAGAATAAGCCGCAAGGATGCTCACACCAATTGATAAAACCGAGTTTATGCTTTTAAGAAGTCCACCACTGTTGCTTATGCCAAAAATATCGTTTATGGTAGCGCCTATCCACACTGCAAGTTTTACTGCAAGAAGTGTAAGCAAAGGTTTCGCAACTATCACAGACATTATTATAACGCCTATCACGCCGACGCTTGTTCTTATTACGCCTATACTTCCCTTTACCGCTGAATAAGCTTCAGAGACCGAGCCACCTATGACAGGTATAAAGCTTGAAGCCGCAAATTTAACGGCTCTTGCGGAGAGATTATCAGCCGCCGCTCCTGCAAAGCTTTGAATAGATAACAGCCCTGTAAATAGGGTCATCACAATGCCAAGCACCCATATGACCAGCTTTTTCACCGACTCTGCAAGACTTCCAAGGTCAAGAGATGGATTTATTGCAGAAACAAGGGTCACTGCAAGCACTGCCGACAAAAACGGCACAAGTATCGTATCTGCCAATATACCTGCACTTTCACATATTATCAGCATGACGCCGTAATAGCCTGCTCCTGCCGCCGCACTACCGCCTGCTGTCGCCACGCTTGAAAATATGGGTATGTAGGACATCATGAATCTGTTCATTTGTTTCATGGAAGTCTTTACAGAATAAAGACTGTCGGTGACAGTATCGCTTATAACAAGCACTGTGGTAAGGACACATATGAGCGTGAATACCTTGTCCACTGTACCCTCGGCTGACATTGACCTTACCAACACGCAGAGCATAGTGGCGGCTGTTATTTTCCCGAGCATTATAAGAGGGCTTCGCAAAGCAGCGGTAAAGCTTTCAAATATATGCTTTATCACATCAGAGGCACTTATATTTGCGGCAGAGGACGGATCTTCCAAAGTGATGTTATTATCTTCAAGTACAGTTTTTACATCTTCATCACCCTCAAAAGAAAGTCCCTCGTTTATTTCGCTTATGAGCCTGTCATAATATTCATTGTTCTGTTCCTCACTGTCTGCATATACTCCCTGTGGTGTAAACATGACCGCAAGTACTATGATGACAGTGGCAATTATTTTTTTCATATGTTAATCCTATATAAGCAATGCTTTTACTATTTCTACAAATGCTTTGAAAAGCGGCAGCGATACCGAAAGCATTGCAAGCTTTCCTGCCAAAGTGACCTGTGACGCAAGTGCGTTTTCTCCGCAGTCCTTACAATAATCAGATGCAAGCTGTACGATATAGCAGATACCAAGTGACTTGAACAGTATGCTAAGATACATATTGTCGATTCCTGAAAGAGTGAAAAGGTCCTCAAATACAGAGATAAGATCTTTCACAAATGCTACCGAATGAAAAAGCACCAGTGCCGCCGCTGCAAGCACAGCCGCATATTTTATTTCACGGCTGTCTTTCTCAATGGCTTTGCACACTATGGTTGAGAAAATACAAAAGCACGCTATTGTAAATATTTTCATTAATACAATCCAAACACTTCTTTTATCGTTTCAAATAGATTTCCGATCTGCCTTACTATCATAAGCAGAACGACAATAAGCCCTGCAAGAGTTGTCATCATTGCCTGCTCGTCACGCTCCGCTCGTTTCAGCAAGAGATTTAACACGGCAACGATAATTCCTATGGCAGCGATTTTGAAAATAAGATCTATGTCCATAAAATTTTGTTCCCTTCATTATGGTTATCCTTTGCTATGGCTATATTAGCAGAATAGCGATAAAAGCCCCGCTGAGAACGCCCAAAGCTCTGCAAAGCCGCACCTGTGAGGTGAAATTCTCTGAAAGTCTGCTTATCTGCTCATCAAGTGCGGCAAGGTTCATGGAAATGTATGCAAGCTGTCCATTTATGTCTGTTGTACCGAGTTTTTCAAAAAAATCTATGGCGGTCTGCCTGATTTCATTGTCAAAAAGCTTTGACTTATATATATCCTCGGTTATTCTTCTGCGGACATCAGGCGAAGAGGTATCTTGCGACAAAAATGTAAAGTCAGAATAATCCTTCTGCAAGCTAAGCTTTAAGATAATTTCCCCGAAAGTCATTCCACCCTCAACCATTGCCCTTGTTTCAAATATCAACCGTCTGAGAAGCTTGAGATATTTCATTTGCCATATCTTGTCCAACGCCATTGCACAGCCCATTTGTGTGCAGGCGGATATGATCAGCACACAGCCTATTAGCTTTATCATTTCATGCTCCTGTTTTTGTAAATGATACCAGTCTGCCACACATTGTTCCTGTGCCTAGTACTGCAAGTGCGTCGAAAGCCTTGTCTTTTATGAGTTTTGAGATATAACGCCGCTTTTTAAGCTCATCAAGGCTTGAAGCATGGCATGAAGCAATAAGCTTCACTCCTGAGTTGAGCGCATACTGCAAAGCTTCGTTGTCCTCAGAAGAACCTATCTCGTCGCATATGAGTATTTGCGGTGACATGACCTTGACAGCCGTCATTATGCCCTCATATTTGTTGTAGGAATTAAACACGTCCGTCATTGCACCTATAAGATTTTGCGGCTCACCTGCCACTGTTGCGGCAAACTCGTTTCGCTCGTCTATAAGCGCAACACGCCAGCGTTCGCCAAGCTTTCTTGCTAGATCACGAAGCACTGTAGTTTTTCCTCCCGATGGCGGTGAAGCAATAAGCAGGCTCATTGGTTTGTCAGAAAAGCATTTTGCATATATCTCGTCTGAACTGCCTATCATTTCACGAGCTATCCTTATATTAAGAGAAGATATATTTTTTACCGACTCCACGGCATAACTCCTTGCAGGATCAAGGACGGCAGTTCCGCAGAAGCCTACTCTGCACCCTCCTGAAACCGTTATGTACCCTCTTGCTATCTCACGGTGAAAGCTGTGAAGAGAGTTCTGAAATGCTCGCTGATAGATAGTTTCAATATCATCTGTGGTAACTTGAACGCTATCCCCGATATTGTTCATTAGTCTGCCGTTATCATTAACGAAATACTCTTTCGAGAATATGGTAACAGACAGCCGTCTACCTCTGCGAAGCCTTATTTCCTGTATCCTGTCACGCTCTATTTCTGGCATTGACATAATTGCTCCCCTTATGCGAGGGGTGAGCAGTTCGTAAACGTATTTTATCTTGCTGACTTCTCTTATCATTTTTTCACGCTCCTTTTGACTTGTCCTATGAAATAACTATGCTGTGAGCCTGCATTTTAGTACAAGATATTTGTATTCTCCTACATACGCAGATATCCATTATTGTATTTAATTATCACGCAAATGTAGGTTTGTCAATCATATTGGACACTATTATTAAGAAATTCGATAGGCGAAAACCATTTGAGGGGACGCATAGGA
>NZ_JBCPGA010000118.1:0-1359 GCF_040914135.1 Ruminococcus sp. RTP21204st1_B2_RTP21204_210225
TATGCGAGGATAAAAATATCCCCCAGCACCAATACACCGAGGTCACAAACGCCCTGTTTTCGGCAATTTTGAATGTTGTATGCGGAATATGCAGCTACTAAAAATATATAATTTATAGGAGAACTAAATATGAGATTTGTATGTCGATGTGGAAATATGCTTACAAATCAGCTTGATTCAAACGATACGGAATATTATGTTTATTCAGACAGTTGAGAAACACTGGAGAACTGCCTAAAGATTATATTACTAAAGAGCAAGCTAAACAATTAGGTTGGAAAGAGGGAAAATCTCTTAACAATTTTGCACCAGGCAAAAAGTTAGGCGGCAATATATTTGAAAACAGAAATAATCTTTTACCAACCAAAGCGAATCGAGTTTGGTATGAAGCTGACGTTGGAGTAGACTATACCATGAAAAGATCCAATATTAAAAATCCAGGATATAGAATACTATATTCTAACGATGGTTTGATTTATGGCACGTTTAATCATTATAAAACTTTTTTCTATATTTGTACATATTGAGGAGATATCAAATTATGAAAGCGATTTCTTATATATATGCAGTGTTAAATGACTACATTTCTTGTGATGACTTTGTAAATTGGACGTTTGAAGCAATTGAAGAAGGCCAGATAGACGCATTTGACAGCGATATGATAGTTAAAATACAAAACTGCAATTGTGAAAATAAAGGGGATATAGACAACCTAAAAAAGATGCTTGCAATGCGTTTTGAAAGCAAACTGCGTAATGCCACCCTGAACTGTCTGACAGAATGTACCGACTTGCCGCTAAAACTTATGCTCATTTACAGTAGTGCCGCAAACAAACTCTGCGTTGACTTTAACGACATCAACACGGCTTCAAAGCTTCACAAGTACCTGAGATACGCTTTTCATCTACCTTATTGGTATGGAGAAAATATGGACGCTTTTGCTGATATTCTGGATTTAAGTGACTACAAAATCATTGCCCTGTTTAATTTCACGGCACTAAAACATAAGCTTCCGGATACCGCAGAGCAGCTTTTAAGAGTTATTGACATAAATAAAAATAACGATTGTGTCATTATCTGCACATAGTTATCGGCAACAATCAAGAATTTTAGGGTCGAGCAGTAAAACGAGGAATTTATATGGATATTAAAATTATTCCAGGTAATAGAGTAGGCGAATATAAGTTGGGAATGACATATCATAAGTTGATAAAAACTATTCAATTAGAAAATATTGCGTATAAGAAGATAGTATTACCAACTTGTATTAAAATTGTAACAAGCAGATTATATTGATACATCAACAAATAAAAAATATGATATAAAAAGCTTTCGCTCATATCCAAATGGTCAAACCGC
>NZ_JBCPGA010000119.1:0-1300 GCF_040914135.1 Ruminococcus sp. RTP21204st1_B2_RTP21204_210225
ACCGTGCTTATAATTATTCCTGAAAACGGATTGGGAAGCAGTTCTGGCAGAAAAGCAAGCCCGATAAGTCCCAGCGCAGAAAACACCTGCGAACCGATAACGCATTTCCGATAGCCGATCTTGTCGGCAAAACGTGCGCACAGCACATCTATGATAAGCTGAGTAACAAAAAATACCGACGAGATAAGGGCAATTTTTCCAAACGGAATACCATAGCCATTGTGAAATGTGAGAAATAGAAGCGGAGCGAAATTAGCCGCTATTGCCTGTGTGATGAATCCAAGATAGCAGGATATAAGTGTTTTTCTGTAATTTACAGCCATATTGACAAACTCCTTGACAAATGATATAATCAGATTATATAGTAAATATCGTAACATTTCAATACACAAAATCACATTTTTATTACACAATATCGTAAATTGGGTGAGAACATGGGAAATGAAATCAAAAAGGACAGGATCACAACGGACGAAACCTTACGTGAAACTGCAAGTCACGGCAGCGAAGAATATCCGTTCAGCTACTATTATGAGGACATCTGGGATTTCGATTTTCACTGTATCGACTGGCACTGGCACCCAGAGGTCGAATTTGTTTATATACAGCATGGCAAGGCTGATTTTCTGGTGGGTGGAAACAGGTATGTTCTAAGCTCGGGCGATGGGATCTTTATAAATTCTCAGGTGATACACAGGTTTGAAGCAGAAGACAGCGCCATCATTCCGAACATTGTTTTTTCACCTGTTCTGCTTGCGCCGCAGGGCAGTCTGATATACAGCAGATACATCAGACCGATAATTGAATCAACTACCGAATGTGTGATTTTTTCCGCCGAAGAAACAGCACACCACAGCATTATCGAAACAATGAGGTTGGTATTTGCTGTGCAGGGTTCTGGCACGGCTTCTGAAATGGAAACGGTAGAACTGCTGCTGAAACTATGGTGCCTGTTATATGAAAGCATACAGATAACAGACTGCGGCCCCGTGTCCGGGCATTCCGCACAGACGCAGGCTAAGCTTCAGATAATGATGCAGTATATTCATGATAATTACAGCGGTCAGATAACACTGGACGATATTGCAGGAACAGTTCTTATAAGCAAAAGCAGTGTTCTAAATATTTTCAGGACATACCTGCACACTTCGCCGATAAATTACGTTGTGGAATACAGACTGAAACGTGCGTCAAAACTGCTTGTTGATACCGAAAACAGCGTTTGCACCATAGCGCAGGAAACGGGATTTGAGAACATCGGCTATTTCTGCCGCAGATTCAAAAAGCTGTACGGCGTTAC
>NZ_JBCPGA010000120.1:0-1289 GCF_040914135.1 Ruminococcus sp. RTP21204st1_B2_RTP21204_210225
TCTATCAGCCGTTTCGCAAGAAACACAAAGGACTGCCTGAAAAATATAAGGGAGCTTAAAAGCCTTGGAATAACAGTGTTCTTTGAGAAAGAAAATATCGATACCGCAAAGCTGACTGATGAAATGATGATAACCATTATGGGCGGTCTGGCTCAGGAGGAATCCACTTCTATTTCGCAGAACATGCGGTGGAGCGTTCAAAAGCGTATGCAGAATGGGACGTATAAGAATGCTACTCCGCCGTTCGGATTTAAAAAGGTAAACGGTAATTTGGAAATTGAAGAAAACCAAGCGTCGATAGTTAGACAAATCTTTGAGTGGTACATAAGCGGTTATGGACTAAAAGCAATAGCGGATAAGCTTAACGCCATGAATTTGCCCGGCAGTAAGCAAGCCGTTTTGTGGAAAGCAGATAATATACGATATATGCTTAAAAACGACAGATATATCGGAAACGCTATGTTTCAGAAAAGTTATGTTACCGAAACTCTTCCGTATATAAAAAAACGGAATTACGGCGAAAAGCAGAAATACTGTGTAACTGGAGTAAATCAGCAAATAGTTGATAAAGAAACCTTTTATGCGGCACAAAAACTGCTGGAATCTCGTCACAGAGATTTTGAAACCAACGTCTATCCATTAAGCAAAAAAGTGTTCTGCGGAAAATGCGGAGCGACATATAAGCACAGAAATCGAAAAAGCGGTGCATACTGGACATGCCGTAAACATGATGTTAATGCATCGGACTGCGAAAACGGAAGCATACCGGAAAGCAAAATCTATTTGGCTTTTATCCGTTTGTGTAACAAACTGTGGCACAATTACAAAGTTATTCTTACGCCGCTTCAAACATCATTGCAGGATTTGAAACTCAGAAAATTTAGCGGTCAAACTCAGATAATGGACGTACACAAGGAAATCGCCAAGCTTCGTGAACAGACTCATGTACTTGCACGGCTGAAAACAAAAGGATTTCTTGACGAGGTTAAATACATTGAGCAGACCACAGAATTGACTGCGAAAATAAATAAGCTGCAAGCAGAACTGAAAAAGCTTACACGTTCCGACGAAGAAGATGAGGCTTTGGATCAGATAGATATGCTGATTGACTTCTTTGAGAAGAGAGAAAAACCTATGACGGAATTTGAAGAATCGGCATTTGAGAGTATAGTTGAGAAAATCATTGTAATCAATCAGCACGAACTGGAATTCCATTTGATCGGCGGATTAAAATTCAAAGAAAATGTATAAAGCACATTGACAATTTAGCATAATTATGATAAAATATA
>NZ_JBCPGA010000121.1:0-1280 GCF_040914135.1 Ruminococcus sp. RTP21204st1_B2_RTP21204_210225
TTGGTCAGCTTGTTGTAGCCTGCATAGCCGTCGGTGTGCACAAAGCCATCGTAGTCTCCAAGATACTTCTTTGGCACGTCGCCAGACCTCGACTTGTTGTAGTCATAGATCACGATCTGCCTGTCCGAATGCTTTCCAGTGCGGTACACCCACATATATTGCTTGCTTTCGGAGGAAACGTTTCTTTCCTTGAGGACCTTAACGTATGTTTCATCGCAGTGAAGAACTTTTGGCTTAAGCATTTCTTCTTTCAATCTGCTTACCAGCTTTGAGAAATAATCCTCACTGCATCTGATGATCCAGTTTGCCATGGTCGTTCTGCTGAGCGAGTATCCGAGACGTTCCCAGTCTTTTTCCTGACGGTACAGAGGAGTGGCATTAACATATTTCTGATAGATCACCCACGCAGCCGTTGACGCAGACGCCAATGAGTGAGGGAGCACAGGTGCGGGAACTAATCCGTGAAGAAAAACAGGCATATTCTTTTTCTCACACTTCTTGCAGCCGTAGGTCAGACTGTAATATTTCTTTACGATCAGCTTTGCTGGGATAAGCTCTACCTCTTCACGAACATATTTCTTGCCGATAACTTTCATCTCCGAACCGCAACGAGGACATTTTCTTTCTCCATCGGGAATGGTGCAGGTGATCATTTCTGTTTCGATGTTTCTGATCACCTCGTCACGCTTGGTCTTAGGATCTTTTCTAACATATCCCTTAACAGTTTTCTTTACAGGTTCTTCGGCCTTTTCATCACATTCCAGTTCGGCTTCATTGAAAAATGACTGCTGGTCCTCACATTCGGTTCGCTCGCTTGATGCTCCGAATATTTTATGCTTAGAGAGTATCAGCGCTTCAAGGAAGATATGATTATCTTTTCTGAGACATTCATTTTCGACCTCTAATTTGTCTATTTTCTTATCACGCTTTTTAATCTCGCTTTTTAAACGGAGATGTTCTTTTTCAAGTACAGCGATATATTCTGCGTCTGTCATATTACCTTTTTCTATCACTGTACTCACCTCCAAAAACAAGAAATCCACTACATCTATTATACCGCAAAAAGCCCGAAAAGTCCAGCGTTTCAGGACGTTTCGGGCATAGAAATATTATCAACCTATATGTTCATTTTTTCTGTTGAAAACTCAGCACACTTTTCCTTTCTTTGCAGGTTTAATGGCTGTTTTTTGATCTATCGAAAGGCCTTCCATCAGCCAGCGAAATTCTTTCTGAGTTATCAACTTAGCCTCATTTGAATCTCTCGGCCATTTGTATTTTCC
>NZ_JBCPGA010000122.1:0-1156 GCF_040914135.1 Ruminococcus sp. RTP21204st1_B2_RTP21204_210225
AAAGCGTGTGTTTCACGAATTTGGATAAGCCATTTTTGTGTCATAGAGGTTGAGCTTATTAACGGAATACGTATTAAGAATATTACGGAAAGGAATGAGAAAAATGTCCACAGCGCCGAATGTAACGATAATTCCTGCGAAAGTGCAAACAGCGGAAAGCAGGGATAAATACCACCAGTTAAGAGTTGCCGCATACTGCCGAGTATCTACGGCTCAGGAAGAACAGCAGAACAGCTATCAGGTCCAGATCGCATATTACACCGATCTTATCAACAGAAAAAAGGAATGGACGCTTGCGGGGATATTTGCAGATGAGGGTATAAGCGGAACTCAGACGAAGAAAAGAACCGAGTTTAACCGCATGATAAGAATGTGCAGGAACAAAAAGATAGATCTTGTGATCACCAAATCAATATCAAGATTTGCACGAAATACCGTGGATTGTCTTGAATATGTCAGACAACTTAAAGACTTGGGTATCGGAGTTATTTTTGAAAAAGAGAACATAAACACCTTAACTATGACATCGGAATTTATGATAGCTCTGTATGGAAGTTTTGCTCAGGCAGAATCAGAATCCATAAGTAAAAACGTAAGCTGGGGCAAAGGAAAAGCCTACCGTGAGGGCAAGGTGCAGTTCCAGTATAAATATCTGCTTGGGTATAAAAAAGGAGCAGACGGAAAACCGGAGATAGTACCCGAAGAGGCTGAAACAGTAAGGCTGATATATACGCTGTTTCTCGACGGATACAGCATGAGCAGGATAAAAAAGCTCCTCGAGAACAAAGGTATTTTGACTTCACAGGGAAATAAAGTATGGAACGAATCACTTATCCGCAGCATTTTGAAAAACGAAAAGTATGCAGGCGACGCACTTCTGCAAAAGACTTTTACCTCAGATTGTATCACTCACAAGATAGTTAAAAATCACGGCGAACGCCCGATGTATCTTGTGACAGATCATCATGAACCCATAATCGACCGTGACACATACAATAGAGTTCAGCAGGAGCTTGCAAGGCGAAGTTCTAAGCGTAAAATCAGCGATAAAACTACTACCGAGCAAGGAAAATACAGCAGTAAATATGCTCTTACCGAACTGCTTATCTGCGGAAAATGCGGCACGCCTTACCGCCGTACAACGTGGACTTCAAGA
>NZ_JBCPGA010000123.1:0-1136 GCF_040914135.1 Ruminococcus sp. RTP21204st1_B2_RTP21204_210225
CTCCAGTATCTCAAACCCCACAGCCGCAGAAAAGCTGTCGATCTCAACACGTTCGGTCTCGTCTGCGAAAACCTGTATTAAAAATCCTTCGCAAAGAACATCTCTGCCGTTCTTGTCGACCCTGCTAATGTTTATGTCGGGTGAGATCTTTATGTAAAATCCTTTGTATCTCATTTGACCACGCTCCTTAAAACTTCATCTGAAAATCATTATCTTCTTCAAAATCCTCGTCCGGTTCATCATCAAAATGCTGACTGCAAACCGACCTTTCAAGTGCCGCCCTCAGATAGCTTGTGTCCATACCGTTCGCCTCATATCCCTGCTTTATAACATTGTAATAATAACTGGTTGGCGGAGAGATCTGTCCTTTGTTCATCAAATACGCCATGCACTCTTTCTTTTCGCCGTTGACTTCTATATCAAACAACTCCTTGCGGTAAAGATTCGGGAATCCCTCATACCTATCAAGACTGTGTTCGTCACGTCCGTCTATCTCCCATATCAGAACGGGTACTTCCGACTTCTCATTCGGTACGATCGTTGCCACACCACGAAATTCAAGTTCATAGCCCTGCATCATTTCTGTGCTTACAACCTTTGAATTCGGACAGCGATGCGCCATCTGTTCAAGGTTGATGTTGCTGCCATAGGCAATGTATAATCTTTTGTATTCCATGTTTTCCTCCTTACATACTCATTTCAAATTCTTCTTCAAATTCGTCACATTCACTTTCTGACGGCTCAATGTGTTCTTCGGGTACATTTTCGACTTGCGTGCTGTTGTCGCTTACAAGCTCGACACGTTGCTCACGGGCGGCTTGCCGCTCCAGCTCACGTTTTTCTTTCAGCTTTGCCCTTGCAGCAATTCCATCCTCAGGGTGCCGCCAGGCAATATCGCCCTCAAGATGTTTCAGAAGATGTGTCCTGCAATTCTTGAATTCTTCACCTATCAGTCCAAGATTCAAAAGCCATACCCTAAAGCTGTACCGCATATTATCACTCTGCGAAACGTGAGGAGAGCAGTATTTCTTGGTCATTGCCGCATTGCTTATGGCTAACGCAAGCACTATCTGACTTCTTACCTCTCCTGCGTGAAGAGAACCGTTGTACGCTCTTATCTCATAATGTCCGTGCTG
>NZ_JBCPGA010000124.1:0-1130 GCF_040914135.1 Ruminococcus sp. RTP21204st1_B2_RTP21204_210225
CAGGACGCAGAGATGGTCACAGCACAGGGCAACGGAACACTTGCGGGAGCAGTTTACGGACTGTACAAGGACGGCGAGCTTGCCGATACCTATACGACCGATGAAAACGGATATTTCAAGACAAAAGAGTATGTCTGCGGAAACTACACTGTTCAGGAAATTTCGCCAAGCGAGGGCTATCTGCTTGATGAAACAGTTTACTCAGTTGGTGCAGAAGCTGAGAATTATTTCATTGAGCATAACCCACTTTCTATGACAGTGACTGAGGACGTTATCAAGGGAAATATCGCAATGATCAAGCATTCCGATGACGGCTCTACTCAGATAGAAACTCCCGAAGTGGGAGCTGAATTTGAGGTGTATCTGAAATCTTCGGGGTCTTATGCAAATGCTGTTGAAACAGAACGTGATTACCTGACGTGCGATGAAAACGGATTTGCACAAACCAAGGATATGCCATACGGAATTTACACCGTGCATCAGACCAAGGGCTGGGAAGGTACTGAGTTTATGGCTGATTTTGATGTGAAAATTTCGGCTGACGGTCAGACCTATCGCTACCTCATCAACAATGCAGAATTTAAAAGCTATATCAAGGTAGTAAAAGTGGATTCCGAAACGGGAAAAACCATTCCTTACGAGGGTGCAGGCTTTGAGATCTATGATTCAAACGGTCAGAAGATCTCAATGACTTTTGCATACCCTACCCCAACCACAATCGACACTTTCTACACAAACAGCGAGGGCTATCTGATCACTCCCGAAGTTCTTCCCTACGGTGAATATTCGCTTGTTGAGGTTCAGGCTCCTGTGGGTTATGTTCTGGACAGTACGCCTGTGTCTTTCACAGTTTCTGCTGATAACGCAGAGGAAGAAAATGCCCTGACGGTTATTAAAGTCCGCAAAGAAAACACCGCTCAGAAAGGAAAAATCAGCGTTCGGAAAACAGGCGATATTTTCACAAGCGTGGCAACGGCTTCCTCCGCATACACCAATGAAAACGGTGAAATGATCGTGAATCCAACAACTTACACTCCCGTGTTTGCAAGCGGAAATCTTTCCGGCGCAGTATTTCAGGTGATCGCTGTAGAGGATATTGTTACGCTCGACGGTACAACAAGAGCTTATGC
>NZ_JBCPGA010000125.1:0-1075 GCF_040914135.1 Ruminococcus sp. RTP21204st1_B2_RTP21204_210225
CTGAAACTGCTTGTTTTCATTTCCGTCGCCGTCTGTTTAGCGTCGGTCTTGACCCGATTAGTATCGTCCCTGTACGCCTCGCAAGTGAGCGTTACCCATTTGCCGCTTTCGGAAAAAGCAAGAATATAACTTACGCTTGATTCTTCCTCAGAGCATGGCACAAAACTACGTTTTTTCATTACATCACAAAATGCTTTTAAAAACTGTTCTCTGCTGCCGTTATTCTTTATTTGAACCAATGAAAAAAATCTGCCCATAAATTCCTCCTTAAATCCTCGAATATTATATGAATTTTGTTGATCAAACTCCGTTAAAAAATACCACAAACAATGTCATTTGTCTATGGATATCTGAAATACGGTCATAAATTCGGCGTAAGCGGTCATATTGACTCAGAATTTGTCGTAAAAAAGGAAACGGCGGACAAAAATTTGTCCGCCTAATATCAAACAATATTACCGTTGATCCCTACGTAAATATCCACTAAATTGCTGTTATTAATGTAATAGTAAAAATCTGTTATCGGTTGATAACACTTCCGGGATAAATATGTTTGCATTTTCTTACGTGAATTTTTTAACGTGTCATAAGTTCCGGAGTGTCTTGCTCTCACTGCGTTGAAAAGCATAAGCTGCGGCTTATAAACATAAAACTCGTTGCTTTTAAACTCCTTGCTGACAGGAACAAAAAATTCAAGGTCAAGTATTGTTTCATCCGTTCCATAGGTATTTTCTTTCAGAGAAAAAATGATATTTCCTGTCCGTTCCATTTCAAGAAATTTCAGACTTTCCAATATATGCTCGATCAACTTATCAAGTTTACTGTATGTTGATCTTGTCCTATATGACAGCAGCGATTCAACAGATAAATATTGCTTTTCAATTATTTCCATAACTATCTCATCCTATTACTTAAAAATGATCTGCCAGATGTATCTCCACATTTGATATCCCTCCCCGTTTTTTCATTTCGGGGGTAGTATAAATCTTTTTATTCAATTCGTCTACAGATATCTGAAATACGGTCGTTAATTCGGCGCGAGCGGTAGTTTAAGCGTGATTTTATTGTAAAATTT
>NZ_JBCPGA010000126.1:0-1065 GCF_040914135.1 Ruminococcus sp. RTP21204st1_B2_RTP21204_210225
GGTATCAAGTTTGAAGAAGAATACAAACTTCCCGATAAGACCGCCCGTGCCGTTTCATACAAAGAGCGTGATGAACTGATAAAAGACGTTGAAGTGAAATATCCGCAGAAGAAAAAAGAGATCACGTTAGAATATGAGGAGCTGACGGCAAAGAAAAAGACAACTGTTAAAACGTAAAGGAGCTGATGCATATTGATATTTCCAAGAAGGATCTACGACTTAGGACTAAGTCACAAGGCGGTGGCTGTGTACTGCTATCTGGCAAACCGTGCGGACAAAAACGGAGAATGTTTTCCCTCTGTACGAAGGATAGCAGAAGATCTGAGCATACACAAAAGCACGGTGTATCGTGCATTTACAGAACTTGAAAACCGTGGATTGTTAGAACGAATACCTCGCTATCATATCCAAGGCGGACGCCGCAGCTCGCTTTACAGAGTAAAGGGCGAGATAACAAAGGCAGGAGGTGGTGCGGATGTTTGAATGGATCTCAGACGCCATTGACTGGATAAGCGACGGTATCTCATCGCTCTGGGACAACACAGTTGGTGCTGCCGCCGATGCGATAAGCGACGCTATTTGGGATATTATGTTTGAATGGATCTTCAATAAGGTGTATGGACTGATAGCGGAACTATTCACATTTATTAATGAGACTGCAACGGATATTTTTGCTCTGTCCTGGGTACAGGTGTTTGTCGGACTGTTTGGCAGTTTTGCGTGGATGCTTTTTGTCTGCGGACTTATCGTAGCTGTGTTCGATACGGCTGTCGCTTATGAATCGGGGCAGGCAAACATCAAGAACACCTGCATAAATGTACTGAAAGGTTTTATGGCAGCAAGTCTTGTGACGGTCGTTCCGCAAAGGCTTTATTCATTCTGCGTCAATATGCAGGGTACCTTTGCAACTGAACTGCTTGGAAATTTCATATCCGGAACGAGCGACACGATGGCGGACACCGGACTTGCGGTCATATTTGCCCTTGCTTCAGATATTTCGCTGTTCAGTCTATTTTTTATGATCTTATTCGGTTACTGCACGGTGAAAGTTGTGTTTGCAAACAT
>NZ_JBCPGA010000127.1:0-1059 GCF_040914135.1 Ruminococcus sp. RTP21204st1_B2_RTP21204_210225
AAAAAGTGCAAAGACAAAACGTGATGAGATCATAAAGAACATCGAGACCGAGGTCATCACCTGCACTATCCCCGAAAATGAGCAGATATGTCCTCGCTGCGGAAGTAAGATGAAGGTCGTTGGCAAAAAATATGTCCGTGAGGAAGTTGAACTGATACCTGCAAAGCTGGTTGTAAAGAAGTATTACAGCAATACTTATGGCTGCAAAAAGTGCGAGAAAAAGAATATGCCTGTTTTTCTTCACGGATTTGTGCCGGCACCTGTTTTGCCACATTCGCTTGCGTCTGCGTCAACGGCTGCGTGGGTGATATACCAAAAGTACGTCAATGCTGTTCCGCTGTACCGTCAGGAAAAGGACTGGGAACGTCTTGGATACGCGCTCAGCAGAACAACTATGGCAAACTGGATCATTAGATGCAGTGAGGATTATTTCAGCAAATTTGTGGCAAGACTCAAAACTGAGATGCTGAAAGAAAAAATCCTTCATTGCGATGAAACATACGTCAAGGTCCTCAAGGAAAGAAACGTTTCCTCCGAAAGCAAGCAATATATGTGGGTATACCGCACCGGCAAGCATTCGGACAGGCAGATCGTGATCTATGACTACAACAAGTCAAGGTCGGGAGATGTGCCAAAGAAGTATCTTGGAGACTACGATGGCTTTGTGCACACCGACGGCTATGCAGGCTACAACAAGCTGACCAAGGTCACGCACTGCAATTGCTGGGCTCACGTCAGGCGAAAGTTCCATGAAGCGATTATTGTGGACAGCGAAGACAGCATAGCTAAGACGGCAAGAGACTTTTGTGACAAGCTTTTTGCGATAGAGTCCGAGCTTGATAAGCTGACAACAGAAGAACGTTTTAAAGAGCGTCTGACACAGGAAAAACCCGTGTTTGAGGCTTTCTGGTCATGGGCTGAAAAAGTCGCACCTACAGTTCTTCCGAAAACGCAGCTCGGAAAGGCTTTTGAGTATGCATTCAAGCGCAGAGAGTATCTCGGGAATTATTTCAAAAACGGCGACTGTGCTATTTCAAACAACGCAGCGGAAAATGCGAT
>NZ_JBCPGA010000012.1:0-75179 GCF_040914135.1 Ruminococcus sp. RTP21204st1_B2_RTP21204_210225
ACTTTATTTTATCAGATTTTTGTCTATCTCTCTTTTCTTTTTTCTTAATTTTGTCCAATATCTATTGTAGCACTACACAGGAATTTGTTAAATAACTGTTACAACTCTTGAAATAAATATGGGAGTGTGCTATAATGTATTCTATAGAAATGTGTATTTTATAAGCGAAATATTTATATGAGGTGATTTAACAATGACAGAAATGGAACTTTACAAGCTTTGGTGTGAAAAGGCTGTTGACGATCCTGATCTCCAGACAGAGCTTAAGTCTATCGAGGGCGACGAGGCTGCGATCCAGGACAGATTTTACAGAGATCTTGAATTTGGCACAGGCGGACTCAGAGGAGTTATCGGTGCAGGCGCATACAGACTTAATGTTTACACTATCAGACGTGCAACACAGGGTCTTGCAGACTATGTAAACGGCGCATTTGAAAACGGCAGCGTAGCTATCGCATATGACAGCCGTATCAAGTCTGACAAGTTCGCAAAGGAAGCTGCTGCGGTTCTGGCTGCAAACGGCATAAAGGTATACATCTATTCAGAGCTTATGCCGACTCCAATGCTTTCCTGGGCTGTAAGAGAGCTTAAATGTCAGGCAGGTATCGTTATAACTGCATCACACAATCCTGCAAAGTACAATGGTTACAAGGTTTACGGCGAGGACGGCTGTCAGATCACACTCGATGTTGCAAACACAGTTATCGGCAAGATCAACGCAGTTGAGATGTTCGGCGGTGCAAAGGTAATGGACTTTGAGGACGGTATCAAGTCAGGCAAGATCGAATACATCAAGCAGGAAGTTATCGACAAGTATCTTGACAAGGTAGCACAGCAGGGCGTACATACTGACCTCGTAGCAGACAGCGGTCTGAAGGTAGTATACACTCCTCTTAACGGCACAGGAAACAAACCTGTAAGAGCTATCCTTAAGAAGATAGGCATAAAGGAAGTAACAGTAGTACCTGAGCAGGAAAATCCTGACGGAAACTTCCCTACCTGCCCATTCCCTAACCCTGAGATAAAGGAAGCCCTTGCAAAGGGACTTGAGCTTTGCAAGACAGTAAAGCCTGACCTTCTTCTTGCAACAGACCCAGACTGTGACAGAGTTGGTATCGCAGTACCTGACCCTGACGGAAACTATGTTCTGTTCAGCGGAAATGAAGTAGGTGCAATGCTCCTCAAATACATTTGTCAGGAAAGAACAGCCCTTGGCACAATGCCAAAGAACCCTGTAGCTGTTAAGACTATCGTAACAACAGACATCTGCAAGAAGATAGCAGCAGAATACAATGTAGAGCTTAGAGAAGTTCTCACAGGCTTCAAGTTTATCGGCGAGCAGATCGGATTCCTTGAGAAAGAGGGACAGGACGACAGATATATCTTTGGATTTGAAGAGAGCTATGGTTATCTTGCAGGCTCATATGTAAGAGATAAGGACGCAGTAGTAGGCTCAATGCTCATTTGTGAAATGGCAGCATTCTACAGAACAAAGGGCATCTCACTGCTTCAGGCAAGAGAAGATATGTACAAGAAGTACGGAAACTATCTCCACAGCCAGAAGTCATTCCAGTGCGAGGGTGCAAGCGGAATGGAGAGAATGAAGGAGATCATGACAGATCTGAGAGCTAATCCACCTAAGGCTATTGGCGGACTCAAGGTAGTAGACATAGCAGATTATCTTGCATCTGAGGAAACAAACCTTGAAACAGGCGCAAAGACAGTTCTTACACTTCCAAAGTCAGATGTTATCGCATTCAAGCTTGAGCAGGGTGCAAGTGTAATAATCAGACCTTCCGGCACAGAGCCAAAGATCAAGGCATACTACACAACTATCGGCGACACAAGAGCTGATGCAGAAGCACAGGAAGAAAAGCTTATTGAAGATTTCAAGGGCATTCTTGGTTTCTAATAATTACTGAATATAGCGAAAGCAGGCGGTTTCCGCCTGCTTTTTTTCTGCGTTTTTTACCATAACTTCTGATAAACGCCAACCTCTACAATTCTAAATATAACGCTACTCCGCACCCACAGGCGAACTCTGTTCGCCCATACAGAGTTTCAGACAAATTCGCTGTGCCGCAAAATCGCTACGCTCTTTGCGGATTTTACGTTGTGCTATGGGATAGAAAAAGCGGTGCAGAGTTTTTTTACTCCGACACCGCTTTGATTTTGCTTTTAGTTTGTTTTTCTTCTATTGCTTTTCTGCACCGCTTTTGTAGGCTTGCGCCTATTGAGGCTCTGCCTCAAACTCCGACAGGGCTTTGCCCTGTACCCACAATGGGTTTCACCCCTTGACCCTGACCAGGGGCGTGCCCCTGGACCTTTTGCTCGCTACGCTCGGTGTTGACTTTTACTTTATGCTTGTGATTTACTCGGTTTGGCTATGCCATTCCTCACTCCTCACTTCTCACTTTAACCGAGAAGTTTATCCGCAATGGAATCCAGCCAGCCGCCCTCGACTTCTTCTATCTCACCGTTATCGCAAGCTTTCGCAAACTTCGGGTCTATAGGCATTTTCGCCACAGCGTCGATACCAAACTTCACTGCCGCTTCGTCCACATGGCTCTCACCATAGATATTATGCTTCTTTCCACAATCAGGACACTCAAAATATGACATATTCTCCACTATTCCAAGCACCGGTACTTTCATCATATCCGCCATATGCACCGCTTTCTCGACTATCATGGAAACCAATTCCTGTGGCGATGTGACGATAACTATGCCGTCAACCTTAATGGATTGAAAAACTGTCAGCGGCACATCACCTGTTCCTGGTGGCATATCTATAAACATCACGTCAACGTCGTTCCATGCCACATCTGTCCAAAACTGCTTCACTGCGCCTGCAATAACAGGGCCACGCCATACAACAGGGTCAGTTTCATTTTCAAGAAGCAGATTAAGGCTCATTATCTCAATACCGGTCTTGCTCACCGCAGGGATAATGCCATACATATTGGTATTAGCTCTCTCGTGGATATTAAACGCTGTCGGTATAGACGGGCCTGTTATGTCAGCGTCCAGCACAGCGGTCTTAAAACCACGTCTTTGTGCCGTTACTGCAAGCATACTTGTCACCAAAGACTTGCCTACGCCACCCTTTCCACTCATTACTGCATATACCTTTTTCACAGAGCTCGCAGCATTAAGCTCCTCTTTCAAGCTCTTTTTATCAGAGCATTTTGAAGCACAGTTTTCGCAATCATGTGTGCAGCCTTCGCTCATAGAATCATTCCTTTCAAGGCATTTACACCTTTATTTACTATGTTAAGTATATCACTTTGACCGTGAAAAGTCAACCAATACTGACTTTTCACCCAAAGCACTGCTGCCGCATAAAATAAAACAGCCCTGCACCTTGTAACAAAATAGATACTTTGGTATAATACCCCGATAATAAGGCAATAATAGGAACAAGCAGGAGCAAAAGCCTGCAAATCAAGGCGAAAGCCCATAGAATAGGAGTGTTTACAAGTGACTGTACACAGGGGCGATATATATTATGCAGATCTCAGCCCAGTGGTAGGCTCAGAGCAAGGCGGTATGCGACCGGTGCTGATAGTACAAAATGACATAGGCAATAAGCATTCACCCACAGTGATAGCAGCGGCAATAACGAGCCGCCTTGATAAAGCGAAACTGCCGACACATATAGAAGTTGGCGGTGGCACCTGCGGACTAGCGAAAGATTCCGTGGTATTGTTGGAACAGATCCGTACATTGGACAAGAAAAGGCTAAAGGAGAAAATGGGAACACTTGACGTAAGCTCCATGTCCGCAGTAAATTCGGCATTATCAATAAGCTTTGGATTAAAGCTCTAGTTAAATGAGGAATGAGGAGTGAGGAATGGCATAGCCAAACCGAGTAAATCACAAGCACTAAATAAAGAACAAAAGATAAAGCGGTGTCGGAGTGGAAACTCTGCACCGCTTTTACTATCTCATTTTACAAACTCCCCCCGCAAAGAGCGCCAGCGATTTTGCAGCAATAGAACTTGCGAACAAAATGTAGGGGACGGCGCCCTCGACGTCCCGTTCGGAGAGTGTCAAGGTTTTGCTTTATCACAATTTTGTGTAGACGTACCGTGTTGCAAATGTTACGCCGTTAAGCATTTTGAAACAATACGTCGAATGTTGTGCGGATAACACAGGATTAAGCAGGCGACCAAATTTGGGACATCTAGGACGCCAGCCCCTACAGAATTTCCACACAGAAAAAAGGCGGTCAAAAACCGCCCTTCTAAAAATCATATCAAACCTATCCGAGAATATCAGAGTGTAGCAATAATAATTCCTCACTCCTAACTCCTAGCTCCTCACTAACCACGACCCTGTGAAAAGGCAGATTGTAAGCCGCATAATCAGTTATGCCCTTGCCCTGATTAGGATTAGCCTTTGAGTAAACAGCGTCACAACAGAATAATACAACAAGTATCACGCACGCCGCAAACCTTGCCTTGAATGGTATCTTCTTCAAAAGATCATCAAAAAACGGTGCCATGATGTATATTCCTGCACAGCCTGCAAAGCCAAATATCAACGCTCCCTCAAGACATATCCTGCCATTGATGTTGCAGAAATATCCCGTGTAATCCCAATATTTCATGTGCTTGAACGTTTCAAGATACCAGCTCGTTACGTATTCGACCACCGAGCATAACCCCACGACAAGGAAAAAAGTCGCCACATGGTGGTCTATGAACCGCTTCAGCAGTATGATACCGCACACACCGCCAAAACCATATATAGGAAGCCATGGGCCAAACATGGTTCCTCGATTGACGAAAACTCCGTCCTCAACGATGTGTATGCCCACTTCCCATATCCAACCTATAAATGCGAATATGAAAAACAGCAGTATATACGTCATGAGTGTATAGTTTCTGTGATAGTCACGGTGAACTATAGTCTTGTTGGCAAATCGGCTGAAATGCGCCTTTCTGTCTACCGCAAGACCGGGGTATTGCTCAAATTCCCGCAGATCGTCAAGCGTCAGCGTTCTCTCCATTATTCACCGCCCCCATTCTCATTATTTTCAGGCACTTTTATCGTGCATATCGGTATGCTTCTAACAATGTCAGGATTTTCGCCCTTTTGTGCAGCTTCCTCAGCCATAAGCTCTTCCAGAAGGTCAAGGTCAAGCAGCTTGTCATTAAGCTCCTCATAGCCCTCTATCTTGTTCTTGATAGCCTCACGCCTTAGCTGTAAATACACCTCTGCGTCTATCGCCGTTGTATATGGGTTAGACCAGAAAACTCCCACCGCACCGAACGATATGCTCGAAAGCAGTGTCCAGCCTATCATAGAAAGATCCACCTTGAAAAGCTGCCACTTGTATCCCCTAGTCATGGCGATAGAAAGCTTTATTGCCTTTCTCGTCTTGATGTTAGGGTTTTCCGCACATATGAACGGCACCATTGAATAGGCATAATGTTTTATAGGATATCCCACGATAGTAAACGCCCATAAGGTCTGATATATGCTGGTTACAAACATAGTCCTTGCGGGGTGAAGCGTTCTCTCGCGGAAAAGAAAGCCTAGTCTGCCTATCTTCGTTTTCTTGTATGTGTGATTTTCAAGGAAAAATCTTCTCTCACATACCCAAAGCACATTCACTATGAATATGGTGAACATCAACTGGAAAATAAAATACACGAATGAAACTATAGTATCCCATGTGGATTTTTTTCCTAAAACATTCATTATCGCCGTAAGCAATGAAAACTGATAGGAATTGGAGCTTGTTGCACTGTCAAAATAAACCGAAGCAGAGGCTGTAAAATTATTGAGTCTGTCATTAAGATAGGTCTGTGCCTTTTCCTTTGCATTTCGGCTAAAAGAAAAAGCGTCTGCCAGTGCTTCCAGGTTAGAAGTGTCGTTTGATGAACCAAAGAACGTGACTTCCTTTGAATTTAGCCCGTCAACTCCGTATTTTTTATAAGCGTCCAGCCACTTTTTTACAGCGTCAGGGTTATCTATCTGCCACTTGTCACTGACCTGTTCTGCCGTAAGACCATTTTTAACCATATCCTCAATGATCTCTTCCTTATCTTCGGCGTCATATTTAAGATCAGCAACGTGAGAATTATCATAGCTTGACATATTCTGCGTGGTCGATCCATATTCTCCTGCAATAAATACCATTATGAAGCACACTGCTATGCAGGCGATATAATTTCGCTTCACCCTGCCTTTAGCCGACTGCTTTATTTTTTTTCGGTCAAGCTTTATGACCACCGGCATATCTTCATTTTTCTTCATCTAAAACTATGCCCCCGACGGGACATATCCTCCCTTCACACATACCACTTAACAAAACACTACATAATCAACAATAAATCGACTATTTAATTATATCTTTTTTTTGTGAATATGTCAACGATTTTGAGATCAAAACAAGTTTATTTTAAGATAGTTTTAAGTTTACGTTTAAAACGCCAAACTTTTTTTGCATATTTTCATCTGCAATGTAGAAAATAACATCAAATGACGATATTCATCAATAGGAGTGATAAAATGAAAGCCACTAAGCTTATGAAAACCTCACCCTCTGTCATCTCTTTCGCAGCCATAGGCGGCAAGAAAGAAAACGAAGGACCTTTGGGCGACTATTTTGACAAAATAAATGACGATCCCTATTTATCCACAGATAGCTTTGAAAAGGGCGAAAGTCAGCTTCAAAAGCAGGCAGTGCTTCACGCTTTGGATAAAGCCGCCCTCTCCCCCGAGGATATAGACGTGCTTTTCGGCGGTGACCTGCTAAATCAGTGTGTCGGCACTACCTATGGCGTAAGAGCCTTTGAAATGCCCTTTCTCGGCATTTACGGAGCCTGCTCCACCATGGCGGAGGGACTTCTCCTCGCCTCTCTTTTCGTTGACAACGACCTCGCAAAAAAAGCAATGGCGGTCACATCTTCCCACTTCTGCACCGCTGAAAGGCAGTACCGCTTTCCCCTCAACTACGGTGGACAGCGTATTCCCACATCTCAGTGGACAGCCACAGCCTCAGGCTCATTGGTGGTTGCCCCCTCGGACAAGCCCCCCTACATCAGGGGCTGTACTATCGGAAAAATAGTTGACTTGGGCGTGAGCGACGCCAACAACATGGGTGCAGCCATGGCTCCTGCAGCCTTTTCCACAATTAGCACATTTTTCACCGACACAGGCATGACCCCCTCCGACTTCGATTATATCGTCACAGGCGACCTTGGCAAAGTTGGAAGCCGTATTCTCTGTGAGCTTTTCGAGCGTGAAAATATAAATATCCGTGACAATCATAAAGATTGCGGCATGATGCTCTATGACTTTGACGAGCAGGATATCCACGCAGGTGGAAGCGGCTGTGGGTGTGCAGGAAGCGTTCTGTGCGGCTATTTTCTCCCGAAGCTCCGTGCAGGTGAAATAAAAAATATCCTCTTTGCTGCCACGGGTGCGCTAATGTCACCAACAGTAAATCAGCAAGGGGAATCTATCCCCTCTATCTCACATCTCGTGTGGCTGTCAGGGGAAAAAGATATGAAAGGAGCAAACTAATGGACTATCTATGGGCTTTTCTTATAGGAGGTCTTTTTTGTGCCATAGGACAGGTGCTTATGGACTTCACAAAACTGACCCCCGCACGAATACTGGTGGCATACGTCACAGGCGGCGTGCTTCTGGGTGCACTGGGACTTTATAAGCCACTTATAGACCTTGCAGGCTGTGGCGCAACTGTCCCTCTCACGGGCTTCGGCTATCTTCTCTATAACGGTGTCCGTGAACAGATAGATAAAATAGGCTTCCTAGGCATTTTCACAGGGGGACTTACCGCCTCCGCCGCAGGCATAACTGCAGCCATGACATTCGCCTTTATCTTTTCGCTTTTCTTTAAAAGCTCAGCAAAAGAATAGTTTTATCTTGACAAACCCCAAACCCAGTGGTATTATAAAGATATGTAAATTGGGGGTGCAGAATAATGTATAAACAGATATATCCCGTCATAGGCGACGAAAAAAACCTGCCCTTTTATGTGGTAGGTCTGGGACTTGAAAGCTGGCAGTTTCCAATAAAACGTGCAGATGGCTACGAGTACCCACAAATATTTTTGTCACGCTCAGGGGAGGGCGAGGTCATAATAAACGGAGAAACCACAAAAATACCGCCCGATACTGTTTTCTATATCCCCCCATTCTGTCCACATGAGTATCATGCCATAAGCGATGCGTGGTATCTGGATTGGATAGCCTTTTCCGGCTCACAGGTCATTCCCCTCTTGGAGCAGTGGAAGCTTAATAAGTTCACCGCCATTCAAGGGGTAGATATGGACAGATTACGCCGTATCATAACACGCATCTATTATACTCTGAAAAGTGATAAGCTTTATGGCAATCATTACGCTTCAGCACAGCTTTACGACTTTCTTATAGAATATCGTAAAATAGCTGATAACAGGCTTTCGTCATTTTATACCGCACAATCTGTTGCCTTGGCAGACGTATTGCAGTATATTGAAGAGCATTATCCGGAGCAAATAAAGCTTAACGAGCTTGCAAAAATCGCAGGAGTATCCGAGCAGCACTTATGCAGACTTTTCAAGAAAAATTTTCAGCTCAGACCTATGGAGTATCTTGCGCAAGTAAGGGTACAGCACGCAAAGGATCTGCTTGTGTATTCCAACAAGACCATAGGTGAGATATCAGATGAAACGGGCTTTCAGGACGGATCTTATTTCTCCGTGGTATTCAAACGGTATGAAAATATGACTCCGGGAGAGTATCGGAGAATAAAGGTGTAGGCAAAGTGAGAAGTGAGGAGTGAGGAATGGCATAGCCAAACCTAGCAAAGAGCCACTACCAAGTAGAAGAAACACAAACTAAAGCAAATAACAAAGCGGTGTCGGAGTAAAAAATCTGCACCGCTTTTACTATCTCATTTTACAACCCCACCCCGCAAAGAGCGAGGCGATTTTGCGGCGGTAGAATTTGCAAACAAAAAAAAGAGCGGTCAAAACCGCCCTTTTAAGATCATATAAAACCTATCCGAGAATATCAGAGTAAAAGCAAGAATAATTCCTCACTCCTAACTGCTCACTACTTAGAAAGCAGCTTCTTTATTCTCTCCATAGCCTCAACAGTTCTGTCCTTGTCGCCGAACGCAGTCAGTCTGAACCAGCCCTCGCCGTTCTTGCCAAAACCTGCGCCAGGTGTGCCAACAACATTTGCATTCTCAAGAAGATAATCAAAGAACTCCCATGAACCCATGTTGTTAGGGCATTTCAGCCAAATGTATGGCGAGTTCTTGCCGCCTGTGTACTTGATACCAAGCTCGTCAAGTGTGGAAGCCATTACCTTTGCGTTGTTCTGATAGTATTCAATGTTTGCTCTTGTCTGTTTCTGACCCTCCTCAGTGAATACAGCCGCAGCAGCACACTGAACAGGATATGATACACCGTTGAACTTTGAGCCTTCACGTCTGCCCCAAAGCTGAGCAATAGATACTTCACTGCCGTCAGATGCCTTAACAACAAGCTCGTGTGGGATAACTGTATATCCGCATCTCATACCTGTGAAGCCTGCTGTCTTTGAAAGTGAGCACATCTCGATAGCACATTCCTTTGCACCCTCAACAGCAAAAATACTTCTTGGTACGTCCTTTTCTGTAATGAATGCCTCGTATGCAGAGTCGTAAATGATGATAGCGTTGTTCTTCTTTGCATAGTCTATCCAAACTTTAAGCTGCTCCTTAGTGTAAACAGAACCCGTTGGATTGTTAGGTGAGCAAAGATAAATAATGTCGCACTTTACGTTCTCGTCAGGCATAGCCGCAAAGTTGTTCTCCTCGTTTGAATCAGCATAAATTACCTTTCTGCCGTTCATAAGGTTCGTGTCAACATAAACAGGATATGCAGGGTCTGTGATAAGCACTACATTGTCGTCACCGAAAATGTCAACAATGTTTCCGCAGTCAGACTTTGCACCATCGTTTATCCTGATGTCGTCAGCAGGAATGTCAACACCGAAGCTCTTGTAGTAGCCTGCAACAGCCTCTTTCAGGAAGTCATATCCTGCACCGCTGTCCTCATAGCCCTTGAATGTTTCCTTGACGCCCATTTCGTCAGCGCCCTTTTTCATTGCCTCAACAACGCACTTTGCGATAGGCTGAGTAACGTCGCCGATACCCATTCTGATGATGTCAGCCTCAGGGTGTGCCTCAGTGAAGGCCTTTACCTTCTTGGCAATGTTTATAAAAAGATAGTTCTTTTCCAGCTTGAGAAAATTTTCGTTGATACTTGGCATAATTCCAACTCCTTTTCATTTTTGCGACCCGAAGTTTCACGGGTCAAACTTATAAAACGCACACAGCCGCAAAGCACATTCAAAACGCTCTGCGGCTGCCGCTTTTTTAACGCAGTGTCCGCTGCGAAATTTACATTACGATGTGACCTGAGAATACTGTTACAGCGTCGCCTGTAAGATATACAGCCTCGTCTGTGTATCTTATCTTAAGAGTGCCTCCCTTAAGTATAACAGATATTTCCTCGTCCTTTTTGCAGAATCCGTTAAGAACAGCCGCAACTGCTGCTGCACAAGCACCAGTGCCGCAAGCCCAAGTTTCGCCGGAGCCTCTCTCCCATACTCTCATCTTGAGTGTGTGGTCATCGATCACCTTGATGAACTCAGCGTTCACTCTCTCAGGGAATATCTTGTCATGCTCGAACTCAGGACCTACCTTGTCAATGTCAAAGCTGTCAACATTGTTCATGAATACAACAGCGTGTGGGTTGCCCATTGAAACGCAGGTGATGTTGTAGTCATTTCCTGCAATGTTCACCTTTCTGTCAACTACCCTGCCGTTCTCGTCAGGCTCAAGTTCAACAGGAACAAGGTGAGGAGCAAGAATAGCCTTGCCCATGTTTACAGTAGCACCGCTTACCTCACCGTAGTGACGGATAAGTGAAACTGTCATGATACCCGAAAGTGTTTCGATAGTCATTTCGTCCTTGTCAACAATGCCGTTATCTCTCATGAACTTAGCAACGCATCTGATACCGTTTCCGCACATCTTGCCCTCAGAACCGTCAAGATTGAACATTCTCATCTTAGCGTCTGCGACCTTTGAACGGCAGATAAGGATAACACCGTCGCCGCCGATACCGAAGTGTCTGTCAGACAGATTGAGTGCCAGACCCTCAGGATTGTCTATTCTCTGGTCAAAGCAGTTGAAGTAGATGTAGTCATTGCCGCAGCCCTGCATCTTTGTGAACTCAAATGTCTGCTTTTCAGTTCTCATGTTGTTGATATCGACTATCTCAGTAGTTGACTCAGTGTATTTACTTCTGATAGATGCCGCAATAGCGTTTGCAGTGTCGATAGAAGTCAGACAAGGAATGTTCCACTCAACTGTCTTTCTTCTTATCTTAACAGAATCTCTTGTAGGTATTCTTCCCTTTGAAGAAGTGGAGATAACATAAGCTATCTTTCCGCTCTCGATAAGTGTAAGAGTGTTGTTGTCCTCGTTCTCGTGTATCTTTGCCACTACCTCAGCGTCGATGCCGTGCTCGTGAAGCACCTTAGCAGTGCCGTTTGTAGCGTATATCTTAAATCCAAGGTCAGCGAACATCTTAGCCGTCTGTGGTATCTCGCCCTTGTCAGAATCTCTGACAGTGATGAATACTCCGCCCTTCTTGCCAAGCTTGTAGCCAGCAGCAGTAAGGCCCTTATACAGTGACTCTTCAAGAGAATTAGAAACTGCAAGCACCTCACCTGTTGACTTCATCTCAGGTCCAAGGTGGTTGTCAACGCCGATAAGCTTCTCGAATGAGAATACAGGAACTTTAACGGCAACATATGGTGAATTTCTGTAAAGACCAGTGCCGTAGCCCATGTCCTTGAGCTTCTCGCCAAGCATACACTTAGTTGCAAGGTCTACCATAGGAACGCCCGTTACCTTAGAGATATAAGGGATAGTTCTTGAAGAACGTGGGTTTACCTCGATAACATATATCTCGTCATGGTATGCAATATACTGAATGTTTACAAGACCCTTTGTGTTAAGTGCGATAGCAAGCTTCTTTGAACACTCGATAATTCTGTTTATCAGGCTGTCAGAAACGTTCCATGCAGGATAAACTGCAATAGAGTCGCCTGAGTGGATACCAGTTCTCTCGATATGCTCCATGATACCAGGGATAAGAATATCCTCGCCGTCACAGATAGCGTCTATCTCAAGCTCAGTACCCATAAGGTACTTGTCTATAAGTACAGGGTTCTCGATTCCCTGGTCGAGAATGATAGCCATGTATTCCTTGATATCGTCATCGTTGAATGCGATTATCATGTTCTGTCCGCCAAGAACGTAAGAAGGTCTCATAAGAACAGGATAGTGTATCTTATTTGCAACTTCAAGAGCCTCGTCACAAGTCATGACAGTGAAGCCCTGCGGTCTTTTTATCTTAAGCTGTTCAAGCAGTTCGTCAAATCTCTCTCTGTCCTCAGCAGCGTCGATAGCGTCAGGAGGAGTACCCAGAATGTTTACACCATGTTCAGCCATGTGCTTTGTGAGCTTGATAGCAGTCTGTCCGCCGAATGCCACAACAACTCCAACAGGCTTTTCAACTCTGATGATGTTCATAACATCCTCGTCAGTAAGAGGCTCGAAATAAAGTCTGTCAGCAGTATCAAAGTCAGTTGAAACAGTTTCAGGGTTGTTGTTTACGATAACAACGTCATAGCCCTTTTCTTTCAAAGCCCATACGCAGTGAACTGACGCATAGTCGAACTCGATACCCTGACCTATTCTGATAGGACCTGAACCGAATACTATAACAGTCTTTCTGTCATGACCCCTGTTTGCAATGAACTCGCTCGCCTCGTCCTCATTGTCATATGTTGAGTAGAAGTAAGGTGTCATAGCCGCAAACTCAGCCGCACAGGTATCAACCATTTTAAATACAGCATGAACAGGCTTTTCTATCTTCTTGCCTGTTATCTTCTCGATGACCTTATCAGTATAGCCTATCTTCTTAGCTTCAAGATAAGTTTCCTCGTTGAAATTATTTTTGAGCGTCTTTTCCATGTCGATAAGCTTGCAGAGCTTGTAGAGGAACCACTCGTCTATCTTAGTGATGCTGTGTATCTCATCAACAGAAACTCCACGTCTGAGAGCCTCGTATACAACGAAAAGTCTTTCGTCTGTGCAATCAGAAAGTCTGTCATGGATAGTCTTGTCGTCAAGGTCAAGCATCTTAGGTGAGATAAGGCAGTCGTGACCTATCTCAGCACCTCTTACAGCCTTCATTATAGCCTGCTCAAAAGTTGAGCCGATAGCCATAACTTCACCTGTAGCCTTCATCTGTGTACCAAGCTCACGCTTAGCATAAACGAACTTGTCGAAAGGCCACTTAGGGAGCTTAACAACAACATAGTCAAGGGCAGGCTCAAAGCAAGCATAAGTCTTGCCTGTTACAGCATTCTTTATCTCGTCAAGAGTATATCCGATAGCTATCTGAGCTGCAACCTTAGCGATAGGATAACCTGTCGCCTTAGAAGCAAGTGCGGAAGAACGTGAAACTCTAGGGTTTACCTCGATAACAGCATACTCGAAGCTGTCAGGGTTAAGAGCGAACTGACAGTTACAGCCACCCTCTACTTTAAGAGTATCGATTATCTTCAAAGCTGCGGAACGGAGCATCTGATATTCCTTATCAGCCAGCGTAACAGCAGGAGCGATAACGATAGAGTCGCCTGTGTGAACACCAACAGGGTCAAAGTTCTCCATTGAGCAAACAGTGATAACGTTGCCCTTAGCATCTCTCATTACCTCGAACTCTATCTCTTTCCAGCCTGCGATACATTTCTCAACAAGCACCTGAGTGATAGGTGAAAGATAAAGACCATTTCTTGTGATCTCTTTCAGTTCTTCTTCATCATTAACTATACCGCCGCCTGTACCTCCAAGTGTAAAGGCTGGTCTGATGATAAGAGGATAACCGATACCAGGCTGATTAGCGAAGTCTACAGCGTCCTCAACAGTATTAACGACCTTTGAAGGGATACATGGCTGACCGATAGACTCCATAGTGTCCTTGAACATCTGTCTGTCCTCAGCCTTGTCGATAGTTTCAGGGTTAGCACCAAGAAGCTTAACATTATACTTGTCAAGGAATCCCTCCTTAGCAAGCTGCATAGAAAGCGTAAGACCCGTCTGACCGCCAAGGGTAGAAAGCAGGCTGTCAGGGCGTTCTTTTTTGATAACTCTCTTAACAGTTTCAAGAGTAAGCGGCTCAATGTATATCTTGTCAGCCATAGCATTGTCCGTCATGATAGTAGCAGGGTTAGAGTTTATAAGAATAACCTCAAGACCCTCCTGCTTGAGCGCACGGCAAGCCTGTGTACCTGCATAGTCAAACTCTGCAGCCTGACCTATAACGATAGGACCCGAGCCGATAACGAGAACTCGCTTTATATCTTTATTTAAAGGCACTTAAATTCAATCCTTTCTGAAAAGTTTAGGGAAACACTGAAAGTGAGGAGTGAGGAGTGAGGAGTTATCCCTTCTCACACTCTCGAAAACCGCACCCAGCAGCCCTCTGTGTTAAAGCTTAACGACCTCAGTAAAACATAATGTAGGGGCGAACAGCGTTCGCCCGTTCACTATCACGACCGCCCCATATAAAAGCCGCTCGAATAATGAACACTACAATAGTCATATCAAACACATTCCGTCAGCCACGGGCGAACACTGTTCGCCCCTACTGTTGCAGAAACTGAGATCAATAATTTCTATACTTCAAAAAATCAGAGCTTACTTCTTGTTAGTGTCAATGAGCTCAATAAACTCATCAAACAAGAAGTCAGTATCATGCGGACCACCACAAGCCTCTGGGTGGAACTGTACAGAAAATGCAGGCTCGTTGAGATATCTGATACCCTCACAAGTGCCGTCATTGGCATTTACATAAAGCACCTTTGCTTCACCCTCAGGGAGCGAATCGTTTTCTACTGCATATCCATGGTTCTGTGATGTTATGTAAACTCTGCCTGTTTCAGTGTTCTCAGCAGGCTGGTTCGCACCTCTGTGACCATACTTCAGCTTGTGTGTCATCGCACCATGTGCAAGCGCCAAAAGCTGATGACCCAAACAAATTCCAAAAGTAGGTATCTTCATCTCAGAAAGCTTTTTAAGCTCCTCGATTATCTCCACATTCTCCGCAGGATCTCCAGGGCCGTTTGAAAGCATTATGCCGTCAGGTGCAAGCTCCTTTATCCTCTCTGCCTTTGTGTATGCAGGAACAACAGTTACCTCGCAGCCTCTCTTAACAAGCTCTCTTCCAATGTTGTGCTTTGCACCAAAATCGTAAAGCACTACCTTTCTCTTGACCTCTCCCTCAGGCTCGAATGTTTTCTCCTCCGAGCAGGTCGTGTTCTTTACAGCCTCAACTATCGTATAGTTTTTCAGATCTGTCAGTCCGAAACTTGAACCCTCAGGAACGATCTTTCCGTTCATAACACCCGACTCACGAACTATCTTTGTGAGCTGACGAGTGTCGATACCGTAAAGACCAACGATGTTATGCTGCTTTAAAAAAGTGTCAAGATCACCCTCACAACGGAAGTTGCTAGGCTCTTGACACCAATCTCTAACAATATAAGCTTTAACATGAGGACATTCACTTTCAAAATCCTCAGGAATAACGCCATAGTTACCAATTAACGGAAATGTCTGAACAACTATCTGTCCGTAGTAACTAGGGTCAGTAAGTGTTTCGAGATAGCCTGTCATAGCCGTAGTAAAAACAATTTCGCCAATAGCTTCGCCAGCTGCGCCGAAACTTTTACCCTCGAAAATAGTACCGTTCTCCAAAATCAGATACGCCTTCTGCACTATAAGCTCCTCCTTTTTCACGCAAATTTTTACGATTACTATTATAGCACAACCTCCTGCCTTTGTAAAGGCTTTTAACACTTTTTTTAGTTTTTATTTTTCAGTGTAAAATAAAAAACGAGCAGACTGAAGTCCACTCGTAAAAACCTTATTCTGCAGCTGCAGATACAGCCCCGCTTTTCTGTTCACGTTCTCTGAAAATAAGTCCGAAGACAAACCTCACTATAGGGCCTGCAAAGAAAAGCTGCCAGCAAAGAGCCATAGGAAAGTTCATAGCCGTTGTTTCTAACCATACCGCAATTACCTCCCTGCCTGCGTCCTTAAAAAGCAGCGTAGCCGCAAGGCTCATGAGTGGGCACATAAAAATAACAGAGATAACAGATATGGCAAGCACAAGATGAAAAGGATTATCCTTTCTCACATCAACAATGCCGAACGCCTTTTTCTTTGCTATCTTTCCCACAGCAAAAAAGTCAAGAACAAAAGCTATCGGACCCATTATCACAAGCTCGTGAAAAGCCTTGAGAAATACTGCGTTCGACATTCCGCCCATGTTGAGTGCAATGTTGTAGCATATCATGGCGTATACCATCACAAACACCATCAGCACCGTAAAAACTATCTCCTGAAACAAATTCTTTGGCATAAAAAAATCCTCCTTATGATATCAAACCTACAGCCCTTTCGCAGACGCTGTGTTGTTCGTTATCATTCAGAGAATGTGCGTTTCCAATATAAACCTGTCCTAACAATATTCTATTGCTGTATTCCTTACTTATTTATTTTACCATATTTTAAGCCTGCCGTCAATTATCCAAACAGACAGAATATTTTCAAAAATGCAGGACAAAAAATATATTTTTACACAAAAAAACAGGCAGACCAAAGCCTGCCCGTATTAAAATGACCCAATATAATCTGTAGGGGCGAACAGCGTTCGCCCGCTTTTACGGCTTATGCAAAGCCTATTTTCTCTTTTTCAACGCCGCTTTAAGCCCTCTCATGATAACATCTCTCGCCTTAACAGCGTCCTCCTTGTCAAGAGGCGGCGTGTCACCAAGAGGATAATCTATACCAAGCTGCTCATACTTTACCTTGCCCATAGTGTGATAAGGCAGAACGTCAAGCGCTTTCAAAGTCCTGAGCTGTGAGATAAACTCGCCCAGCCTGAAAAGGTATTCTTCCTTGTCCGTGATACCCGGCACAACAACATGACGTATCCATATAGGCACACCATGCTCCGACAAAAACTTCGCAAACGCAAGAATGTTGTCATTGTAATGCCCCGTAAGCTTCTTGTGTTCCTCACGGTCAATATGCTTGATATCCAGCATAACAAGGTCAGTGCATTTGCAAAGCCTTTCAAACTTTTCAGTGCTGTCAGGCGTAAAAGTGATGCCCGAGCTGTCAAGACAAGTGTGTATCCCCTTTTCCTTAGCCTTTTCAAAAAGCTCCGTCACAAAGTCTATCTGCACCAAAGGCTCACCGCCCGTGCAAGTAATGCCGCCGTTTTTCATGAACTCTTTTACCGAGTCATATTCCGCCAGCAGACTTTCCACCGTCCTCTTTGTACCAGTGCCTATCTTCCAAGTATCAGGATTGTGGCAGTAAAGACACCGCATAGGACAACCCTGAAAGAAAATAACAAACCTTATCCCCGGTCCGTCCACCGTACCAAAGCTTTCCGTAGAATGTATAAATCCCTCCATGGGATATCCCTCCTTTTTTATTTCGCATGAACGTACGCCCGTTCAGCCTGCACAAACCATTCTGTAGGGGACGGCGCCCTTGACGTCCCGTTTCTGCTCGCTCACAAATTTATATCACCGCATACCTATCCGCAAAAAGTAACAAACGAGCGGCAGCTCCCCTCCACATAAAACAAGATGTTCCATGTAAGACGACGCCGACCGCCCGTGTGCATATTATCCGCAAAGAAACTCGCTCTATGCGGCAAAGCTCAAATTAAAGGCTCTTGTGGAACGTTCTTGAAATAACGTCGTCCTGCTGCTCCTTAGTAAGCTTTACAAAGTTTACAGCGTAGCCTGAAACTCTGATAGTGAGCTGTGGATACTTCTCAGGGTGAGCCTGAGCGTCCAGAAGAGTTTCTCTGTTAAGTACATTTACGTTAAGGTGATGACCGCCTTTTTCAGCATATCCGTCAAGAAGTCCGATAAGGTTGTCTACCTGTGCCTCTGTTGGTTCAAAGTTTGCCATAGTATTACATTCCTTTCTTAGTATTTATGGAAAACAAGCGGAGCATTTATCTCCGCCGTTTTCTAAAATAGGGAGTTAATCTTCATCTCTGTCAACAGCGTCCTCTTCTGTAGGCTGACAGCAAGCCGTCTTGCCGTCACCGCCACAATCGGAAGTGCTGTAAGTTTTAACGTTCAGACCTTCTTCAGTTTCGTCAATGTCTATCGTAAGATGACCCTGACCGCCCATCATAAGTCTGTCAATGACGTCAACAAGCTCGTTTACCTGAGCCTCGTCCTCGTCCTTTTTAACATTAAACCCCATCTTCGTTAAGCTCCTTAGCTATGCTTTCGATATCAAGGTCGCCCATGAATACCTTGTCGTCCTTGCCAAGAGCGTCAGGAATGATAGAGAATGTGTTTGAGATACCGTCCTGAGCGTGTCTGAATGGCAGCTTAGCAACTGAAGAAAGTGATGCAGATGCACCGTGAGTATCTCTGCCGTGCATTGGGTTAGCACCAGGAGCAAGAGGCACACCGATCTTTCTTCCGTCAGGTGTAGAACCAGTCTTCTTACCATAAACAACGTTAGATGTGATAGTAAGGATAGACATTGTAGGAACACCATCTCTGTATGTGTGGTGCTTTCTGATCTTGTCCATAAATGTTCTAACGAGGTCAACTGCGATCTTGTCAACTCTCTCGTCGTTGTTGCCATACTTAGGGAAATCGCCCTCAACTTCGTAATCTGTAACGATTCCGTCCTCATCTCTGATGCACTTTACCTTAGCGTACTTGATAGCAGAAAGTGAGTCAGCAACAACTGACAGACCTGCGATACCTGTAGCGAAGTATCTCTTGACATCTCTGTCATGAAGAGCCATCTGAACTCTCTCATAAGAATACTTATCGTGCATATAGTGGATAACGTTCAGTGTATTTACATACAGACCAGCCAGCCACTCCATCATATCGTCATACTTAGCCATTACATCATCATAATCGAGGTAATCGCCTGTAACCGGACGATACTTAGGACCTACCTGTATCTTAAGTCTTTCGTCAACACCGCCGTTGATAGCATAAAGCAGGCACTTAGCAAGGTTAGCTCTTGCACCGAAGAACTGCATTTCCTTACCGATCCTCATTGAAGATACGCAGCAAGCGATAGCGTAGTCGTCACCGTGTGTAACTCTCATAAGGTCGTCGTTCTCGTACTGGATAGCAGAAGTCTTGATAGAAGTCTTAGCACAGAACTTCTTGAAGTTTACAGGAAGCTTTGTGCTCCACAGAACTGTCATGTTTGGCTCTGGTGCAGGACCAAGGTTCTCAAGTGTGTGGAGATATCTGAATGAAGTCTTTGTTACCATTGGAACGCCGTCGATAGAAACGCCACCGATAGACTCTGTTACCCAAGTTGGGTCGCCTGAGAACAGTGAGTTGTACTCAGGTGTTCTAGCGAACTTAACAAGTCTGAGCTTCATGATGAAGTGGTCAACAAGCTCCTGAGCCTCCTGCTCTGTGAGGATACCTCTGTCCATATCTCTCTTGATGTATATATCAATAAATGTAGAAGTTCTGCCAAGTGACATTGCAGCACCATTCTGCTCCTTAACAGCAGCAAGATAGCCGAAGTACAGCCACTGGATAGCTTCCTTAGCGTTCTTAGCAGGACGTGATATATCGTAGCCGTAGATCTCGCCAAGCTTCTTGAGTTCGCCAAGGGCTCTGATCTGCTCAGAAAGCTCTTCTCTGAGTCTTATGTTCTTAGAAGTCATTCTTACCAGTGAAGTAGCAAGCTGATCCTTCTTGTCCTCAACGAGATAGTCTATACCATAAAGAGCAACTCTTCTGTAGTCGCCTATGATTCTTCCTCTGCCGTAAGCGTCTGGAAGACCTGTGATGATAGCAGCGTGTCTGGCAAGCTTCATCTCAGGTGTGTAAGCGTCAAAAACGCCCTGATTGTGAGTTTTTCTATATTCAGTAAAGATCTTTACAACTTCAGGATCAACTGTGTAGCCGTTCTGCTCGCAAGCATTCATAGCCATTCTGATACCGCCGAAAGGCTGAAGAGAACGCTTGAAAGGCTTGTCAGTCTGGAAACCAACGATCTTTTCAAGATCCTTGTTAAGGTAACCAGGGCCGTGTGAGGTGATAGTAGAAACGATCTTAGTGTCCATATCGAGAACACCGCCGGCTTCTCTCTCCTTCTTTGAAAGCTCCATTACCTGTTCCCAGAGCTTAGTAGTTGCTTCTGTAGGGCCTGTAAGGAAGCTGTCGTCACCGTCATATGGTGTGAAGTTCTTCTGGATAAAATCACGAAGATTGATAGAAGTGTTTGACCATCTGCCGGGCTTAAAGCCTTCCCATTCGTCATAAAACTGTCTTTCCATTTTATACTCTCCTGACATAAGATTTCGGGCAGCACATATTACCTCAATATTCAGTATTGCATACCTATTAATAATACTACCGCTCGTATGTTAAAATAATAACATACTTCAAAATCAAAGTCAAGTCACATTCAGAAATATTACTCTTACGCCATACTTCTTTCATATGTTAGAATTGGTTACCCAATTCACGGAAAATTATTTGAATAAAAAAAGTGATCGCCTCCAAAAAGCTCAAACATTTTTCGCAACAAAAGCGGTGCAGAGCATTCCGCTCCGACACCGCTTTGTAATTGATTTTTTTGCAATTGTTCTATTGCTTTTCTGCACCGCTTAGTAGGCTTGTTCCTATTAAGGCTCTGCCTCAAGCTCCGACAGAGCTTTGCCCTGTACCTTTTGCTCGCTTCACTCGTGTGTGCTTTTACTTTGTGTTGGTGATTTGCTCGGTATGGCGCTGCCATTCCTCACTCCTCACTTAAAAACTACGCTCTCTCGACTTTGAGCAGATTTGTCGTTCCGCTCATTCCAAGCGGTACTCCTGCTGTAATAACGACAAGGTCGCCCTTCTTCAGATAGCCAAGCTCCACAGAACGCTCCAGAGCGTGTCTGATGAGTTCGTCAGTGTTTGTTTTCTCTTCGATAACGCCTGCTCTGATACCCCATGAAAGGCTGAGCTGATGATATGTTGTATCGTCAGTTGTAAGTGCGATTATAGGACAGTTCGGACGGAATTTTGAAAGCGTTCTTGCTGTTGTTCCGCCCTTTGTTACTGTCAGGATCGCTACAGCATTAAGGTCATGGGCAGTTGTAACAGTAGCGTGTGAGATAGCGTCAGTGATAGATGAATTTCTCTCGTCTACTCTTTTCTTGAAACGTGAGATATAGTCGATATCCTTTTCGGTCGTTTCTGCGATAAGGCTCATGGTCTTGACAGCCTCAACAGGATATTTACCTGCGGCAGTTTCCCCTGAAAGCATTATAGCAGACGAGCCGTCATAAATAGCGTTTGCAACGTCGGTTATCTCGGCTCTTGTAGGACGTGCGTTTGTTATCATAGACTCCAGCATCTGAGTTGCTGTGATAACGTTCTTGCCTGCGTTGTAAGCTTTCCTGATAAGCTCTTTCTGGATAGCAGGTATCTGCTCGAAAGGTATCTCAACGCCCATATCTCCTCTTGCTACCATTATTCCGTCAGCAGCGTCAAGGATCTCGTCAATATTGGCAACACCCTGAGCGTTTTCTATCTTAGCGATAATTCTAGGATTGAACCAGCCAAGGCTCTGGGTAAATTTTCTAAGATAAATAACGTCAGCGCCTGTTCTTACGAATGAAGCTGCGATATAGTCAAATCCCATTTTTGCGCCAAATTCAAGGTCAGCCATATCAGCGTCAGAGATATAAGGCATAGAAAGGTTTACGTCAGGAACGTTGATACCCTTGTGGTCGGAAACAACTCCGCCGTGGATAACTTCGCAGACGATGTCAGTGTTGTCAACTCTCAGTGCTTTCAGCTCGATATTTCCGTCATTGATAAGTATTCTAGTGCCTACAGAAACGTCCTTTGGAAGCTGTGGAAATGTGATAGAGCAGATAGTTTCGTCACCCTCCACTTCTCTTGTGGTAAGCGTGAATGTATCGCCGTCCTTGATAGTAACAGGCTTGTGATCCTTAAAGTTTTTAAGTCTTACCTCAGGTCCTTTTGTATCAAGAAGAGTTGCAATATTAACGCCAAGTTCTTCCCTTAGCTTGCATACAGTTTCAAAACGAGCCTTATGAACACTGTGGTCAGAGTGTGAGAAATTGAATCTCGCAACGTCCATGCCGTTTTTCATAAGCTCACGCATAATGTTTTCGTCATCTGTGGAAGGTCCGATAGTGCATACGATCTTAGTTTTTTTCATTTTTACTCTCCTAACATACATTACTATTTCAACGCATTAGCGTTTTAATCCAAAAAAACAAAGCTTTTTCATTTATTATAACCGATTTTAACTTAATCGTCAATAGCACAATGTATAATTTGTGTAAAATCGAAAAACAAAATCATACATTTTTCAAAACAAAAAACGGACGATCTTAATAACCGCCCGTTCAACATCTTATCTTCCGAAACAATCCTCGCAAAGCTCACGAAGATCCTTTGCCGCCTTTTCAATATCAGGCTGAGATACCACCGCAGAAACTACCGCAGCGCCGTCAATACCCATACCCTTAAAGTTCGGCACAGTTTTTTGATTAACTCCGCCTATTATTACGATAGGGATATCCACAGCGGCTCTTATTTCTACAAGTTGTTCCCTTGTGACAGCTCTTGCGTCTGTCTTGGTGTTGGTGGCATACATTGCACCAACGCCAAGGTAATCTGCACCGTCTGCCTGTGCTTTTTTAGCTTCTTCAAGAGTTGCCGCAGAAATACCTATTATCTTGTCCTCACCGAGGATTTTTCTTGCAACTGCACATGGCATATCGCTCTGTCCCAGATGAACGCCTGCACAATCAACAGCCTGTGCGATATCAAGTCTGTCGTTGATGATAAGCGGCACATTGTATTTGTCCGTTATCTTTTTTACTCTAACTGCAAGCTCATAGAACTCTCTTGAAGTGCAGTCCTTTTCTCTTAGCTGGATAACTGTACAGCCGCCTTTTACGCCCTCCTCTACCGACTGCTCGATAGTTTCGCAGGACATAAGTCCACGGTCTGTGCAGAGATAAAGCGTGTAGTCAATTTTCGATTTGTCCATTTTTTTACCCTCTTATCTTTTATCATAAAATAACTTCCATACCTGTCTTGTATGGCTTCAGCCCCGCTTTTTCGTAAAATTTTCTTGCCGATGGATTACACTCCCACACGTTGAGAGTAACATTATAACAGCCCTGCTCCTTAGCGAATTTCTTCACTGCCTCGTAAAGTACCGAGCCGATATGCTGACCTCTGCAATTTTCATCAACGCACAGATCGTCGATATACAAAGTCTTTATATCCGTGAGAACGTTGTCGTCCTTATGCTCCTGAAACACACAAAAAGCGTAGCCCTTCATCACATCATTTTCATCAACTGCGGCAAATATAGGCTTAGTTTTATCCTTGAGCATATCTTTAAGCTCGTTATCAGTATACTTTTTCGCACCCTCTTTAAAAAGGTCAGGTCTGCCCTGCTGATGAACTCTCTCTACCTGATAGAGCAAGCTGTCCATTTGCGGTATATCCTTTTCACAAGCAAATCTTACGGTCATTTTTCATTCTCCTTCATATGAAAAAGTATAATATGCAATGCAAACGGACGAACACTGTTCGCCCCTGCAAGCAACATCACCACATAAAATTTAGTGGCATCACATTGATATGATACCACTAGATCTGAAATATTGCAATACTAAACTTCTTCTATCTTAGCCTTAGCCGCAAATACCTGACTATTCATTTTGCTGATTGCGTCAATGATAGAAATATGGAAGCTTCCAGAGCCTATCTCTCCAGCATTTTCATATGCGAACTCGCCTGCTATGCCCATGCTTGCAATGCCTGTTACAGCGGCGGTATACATATCGTCGCAAGCACCTGCGAATGAGCCTACAAGTCCTGTTGTCATACAGCCTGTGCCTGTTACCTTTGAAAGATATGGGTGACCGTTTGATATCCTTGCGACTCTTTTTCCGTCTGTTATTGTATCCATCGCACCTGTGATAGCTGCAACGCAGTTATACTTTGCGGCTGTTTTTTTCGCAACGGAAACAGGGTCGTTTTTCTCGTCAGCTTCCGAGGTGTCAACACCCTTTGTGGAAACTTCTAGTCCTGCAAGATATGACATTTCAGAAAGATTTCCTCTGAGTATGCTTATCTTCACATTTTCAAGTATACGCTTTGCAGTTTCATTTCTGAAATTTGATGCGCCTGCTCCAACCGGGTCAAAAACCACAGGAACGCCAAGCTCGTTGGCTTTCTTTCCAGCAGCTACCATTGACTCGACCGTTCTTGCATTGAGAGTACCCATGTTTATAACGAGAGCCTTTGAGATAGAAGTTATATCTGCTGCTTCTGCGATATCGTCTGCCATGATAGGTGAAGCGCCAATGGCGAGAATGCAGTTTGCAACGTCATTTACAGTAACATAATTTGTGATACAATGCACCAAAGGGCATATATCTCTTACCTTGTCTGCTGCTTTCGCACAGCTTTCAATTATAGAGCCCATTATGCTCTTACCTCCTTTGAGAAGCCAAGGAAATTATCAAATACTTTTGCCTTTTTAAGAGCTGTAACGATAACGATAGCAAGAACTGTACCGCCTGCACAGCTTACAAAGAAAGGCAGGATATAAACTGTTATTGCTGCGGCTGGTGCGCCAACGAGAAATCTAGCAACAGGATATGCAAGAAGTCCACCGAGGACTGATGTGCCGAAAAGCTCGCCGACATAAGCGGCAGGGAGCTTCTTTATGTACTTATAGAGCATACCTGCAACGAATGCGCCAACCATTGAGCCCGGGAACGCAAGGAGAGAGCCAAGTCCCAGAAGATTTCTGAGAAGTGCGGCTGTGAAGCCAACGCCCACTGCCCATGCAGGTCCAAGGAAAACTGCACCGATTATGTTTACAAGGTGCTGAACAGGTGCGCACTTTGAAGCACCGATAGGGAACGAAACAAGCGAGCCTACCACTGCAAGAGCTACCAATACTGCTGCGAATACCAATTTGTGAATGTTTGTCTTTTTCATTTTTATTCCTCCATATCGTATCGCACCGCCGAACGAAAAAGAGCAAGTTATCCAGCGGCGCACAGACCGTGGCTATGCTATCCGCTCACGATCTGACGTAAATTATTTTCGGTCGGTGCTCCATTGCACCCTCTCACCCCGAAACACGGGTTCCCTCGCTGAATACTTTTTATGAAAAAGTTCGCAAGACGCTCCTCTTGCACATTACATTCTTTTTATATCTGCTCTCATGTAATTGTCCGATTTTTCGCACAACTGCCGAGCTGACATTCAATTTTTATATCATGCGGGCGAATGCTGTTCGCCCCTACATCGAGTTTTCTACTTCTCTGAGCAGAATTTCACCTCTTTGCCCTCGAGTATCATGTTTGTTGTTCTAACGGCACACATCTTGCCGCACATTGAGCAGGTATGTCTGTCGGCAGGTGGGGTCTGCTCAAAGAATCTTCTTGCCTTTTCACCGTCAAGTGCTATCTCGAACATTTCGTCCCAATCCATTTTGTGACGTGCCGCCGCCATTTTATCGTCTATATCTCTTGCACCCTTTACGCCCTTTGCGATATCTGCAGCATGGGCTGCTATCTTGCTGGCGATAATGCCCTCCTTAACGTCGTCAACGTCAGGAAGTCTGAGATGCTCGGCAGGGGTAACATAGCAGAGGAAGTCTGCACCGCTTGCTGCGGCTATTGCTCCGCCGATAGCTGATGTGATATGGTCATAGCCAGGAGCGATATCTGTTACCAGAGGTCCAAGTACATAGAAAGGTGCACCATGGCATATCTTCTTTTCCATTATCATATTTGCGGCGATCTCGTTCATTGCCATATGGCCAGGGCCTTCTACCATTACCTGAACGTCCTTTTCCCACGCTCTCTTTGTGAGGTTGCCAAGCTCGATAAGCTCGGAGATCTGAGCGGCGTCGGAAGCGTCTGCAAGACATCCCGGACGGAGTGCGTCGCCAAGTGAGATAGTTACGTCATACTCTCTGAGTATTTCAAGCACCTCGTCATAATACTCAAAGAATGGGTTTTCATTGCCTGTCATCATCATCCATGCGAAGAGCAGTGAACCGCCACGGGAAACGATATTCATTTTTCTTCCCTCACGTCTGAAAGCTTCGATTGCACGTCTGTTGATACCTGCGTGGATAGTCATAAAGTCAACGCCCTCTTCTGCATGGGCTTTTACTACTTTAAGAAAGTCCTGAGCTGATATCTCAAGGAGGTCTTTATCAAGGTAGCCGATAGCGTCATACATAGGAACAGTGCCTATCATGGCAGGCGATTTTGCTACTAGCTCTTTTCTGAATGTATTGGTCTTGCCGTAGTTTGACAGATCCATGATAGCTTCAGCGCCGAACTTGATAGCCATATCCACTTTCTGCATCTCAATGTCATAATTCTTAGCGTCCCCTGAGATACCGAGATTTACGTTTATCTTAGTTTTAAGACCTTTACCGATACCCTCGGCAGAGAGAGCAGTATGGTTTACGTTGGCAGGGATCGCCACCTGACCTGCTGCAACGAGAGCCATAAGCTCGTTTACGTCTATATTTTCTTTCTTAGCCACTGTTTCCATTTCAGGGGTAACGATACCCTTTTTAGCGGCTTCCATTTGAGTTTTATAATTTCTCATAGAACAGTTCCTTTCAAATCGTAATAGTCATAAAAGTGATTAACGGGGCTATGTCCTTTGCCCACTGTGAATGATTTTTCTATTGCCTCGGTGATATAGTTTTTCGCCTTTGTTACAGCGGAGAGCATATCCATACCGTGGGCAAGGTTTGCAGTTATGGCAGATGACAAAGTACAGCCAGTGCCATGGGTATTAGGCGAATCAACACGCTTGCAGGCAAGCTTATGAACGCCCTCTGGGGTACAGAGATAATCCACAGCGTCGCCAGTGAGATGACCGCCTTTGACGAGGACGTTTTTTACGCCCATATCCATTATTATCCTTGCGGCTTTTTCCATATGGTTTTCATTCTTTATCTCCAAGCCTGAGATAGCTTCGGCTTCGGGGATATTCGGTGTAAGGAGCGTAACTATAGGAAAGAGCTTTTCCCTCATGGTGGAAACAGTTCCGCCCTCAGAGAGAGCGTCACCGCTTGTAGCGACCATGACGGGATCGCAGACGATAATACTTGGTTTATACTCATTAAGCTTATCCGCAACTGCTGAAATAATTTCGGCAGTTGGGAGCATACCGAGTTTTACGGCATCGACGTGGATATCCTCAAACACAGCGTCTATCTGTTTTTGTATCTCCTCAACGGGTACGTTGAAAACAGACAGCACACGGGTAGTATTTTCAGCGACGACAGAGGTAATAACGCTCATGCCGAAAGTTTCATTAGCGCTGAAAGCTTTAAGGTCGGCTTGTATACCTGCGCCACCGGAGCAATCCGAGCCTGCCACTGACAAACATTTTAACATACTTTATTCCTTTCTTATGGAAAAGGGGAAACAAAAAACCTCCTGACAATGCAGGAGGTAAATTTACACAAAACTTGCTTCCTACACTGGTCTTGACCAACAGGTTCAAAGGGTCAGGTTTTACCTTCTCAACCCAGCTTTTTGCTTGGGTCCCCCTGCAAACTTTATTCGATTTTTTCGCAGTTTTTCTGCTTTTTTATTATAACACTGGTCAGCGAGATTGTCAAGGAAAAATTGTGCAGATATCGCAAGTATTATCGAGCAAACAAAATCGGGCTGTCGAGGGCGCCAGCCCCTACATTTACATTTGAAAATTTGCCGATACAGTTTTTGTTATGCCGCAAAATCGCTTCGCTCGGTGTTTCCTCTACTTTGTGTTGGTGTTCAGCTCGGTTTGACTCCGCCATTCCTCACTCCTCACTCCTCACTTAGCTCTGCTCCTCACTTACTACAGTATTCTCCTGATAGTGTTTATCTTTCCACAATACTTGATATTTGCAAGAGGCTGTATTCTGATCCCATAATATGTACTCATAGCATGGACTATTTTCCCACCGCCTATATACATTGCTACATGGCCATAGTTATTACAGATTATCAGGTCGCCTGCTTCTATATTTTTCAAAGACACTGCTTTTCCCATTTTCGCCTGCGAATATACGCTGTTATACATATTCACACCGGCTTTTCTATAGGCTTGCATTGTCAATCCACAGCAATCCGTTGCCTTATACTTTGTTCCGCCCCAGACATATCTTCCGCCGTTCATGCTTGCGGCATAATCAACGGCTGTTTTTATTCTTGCTTTTCTCTCAGGTGTACGCTTCACACCTTTTCCTACCTTGACGTACTTACCCTTATGATCGCCTTCATTGATAAGGACATAATTTGCTCCGCCGATATTCTTGCTCTGACCTGCCACACGCTTATTTTTATCGGTAGTGAGAGTACCCGACACAGCCACAGAGGCTTTTGTTTTTGAGGATTTCTTGAACCTACCGTTTTTAAAGCTATAAAGCTGAACGTTTTTATCTATATGATAGTATGTTTTTGCTGCTGTCTTTACGTTGAGGACCGATGACTCTGACTTGGCACTGCCGTTTACCGCTTTAACGGTGACTTTATATTTTGTGGAAGCTTTAAGATAAAGCTTGCCGTCATCGGTTATATTTATATAGTTATCCTTTTTAAGTGCCTGCCATGTATATTTTCTTACATAGCGTCCGTTTACATAGACCTCAAATGTAGTCTTTGATGAAAAGCTGGTGAGATTTTTTACTCCTGCTTCTATTTTGTTTGAATACGCTTGTCTTTTTATCAAAACAGGTTTTGTCATCGAGTCAGCGGCAGAAGCTGTTATAACATTCACATAAGTCTTAGTGGATTCCTGCGGTGCAAATGCCACAAAGCTTATCATTATAACTGATGAAATTATCACTGCTGTTATTTTTCTTATTATGTTGATAACGGATCAGTCCTTTCCAGTTTTTTGTATTCATATACTTATACGATTTCATTTATATTATTATACACCATTAATTATTACAATCTGTAATAATTAAGTTTCTATTTTGTAAACCTTTATGATAGTATTATACATTTTTGACTATTGTTAGTATGCTAATCTCCTATTTTAATGCAGTTGTTGGTGTTTTCTTGCATTATCGTGAACAGCATATCATTCTTTATTAATATTATATAAACATAATTTATGACAATCTTACAAATATAAGAAAAACATCATCTTATGGTTTGGTCGATTTAATCAAGCGAATTCCATAGATTGGTATTAGTCTTTTGCATCATTTGCGAAAACGTTTGCTACCATAAAATTACAGTGTTCTCATAGATTGAGAACGATATGTGAAAACTAAAATTATTTTGCGTAAATTAATTGTGAAAAGTGACAAAAAAGCCGTTCACAATCAGTGAAAAAGTTCTGAAAATTAATTTTTTATAAATAAAATATTGCGAATACCATTGACAAACATAGTTTACTGTAGTATAATTTCATTAGAAAATACAGAAAACGTTTAAGTTCAGTTACGAGGTATATATTTATAGTGGGTATAATGGAGGTCACGCTGATGAAAAGCATTAATTTTATGGGCGACAATGGTTTCAAAAAAGCACTTGAGAGCGTTGGTGTAACTGCAAGCAGCAGTATCAGCAGCGAGAAGATCTCGGGCTGTTTTAAATATGTTACGGCTGACGATATGTGTATTATCACTGGATATTGCGGTGACAGCCATATCGAAGTGCTGGAGCTTCCTTTTGAGCTTCGCGGCAAAAAGGTCATAGCTGTTGCAGGCGGTGCTTTCGCACATCTTTACGACCTTAAATGTGCTGTTATCTCAAAGGACATTGTTATCATCGGAAGAAAGGCATTTTACAAATGCTGTTCACTGGTGAATGTGACTATACCTGAGAGCGTAAGGTTTATTGGTGAGATGGCATTCTGCGGTTGTGAATCTCTGAGATTTGCGACTATACCTGATGGTGTGGAAAGGATACTGCCATTCACATTCTACAATTGCGACAGTTTGGAGAGAGCTGACCTGCCTGAGAGCGTAAGAGAGATCGGCGAGTCTGCATTCGGTTTCTGCTCTTCAATGAAAGAAATTTGTCTTAATGAAAATATAGTTTCCATAGGAAACGGAGCTTTCCAGAACTGCATTTCTCTGAGAGAGCTTGAGATACCGGCAGCTATGATCGAGATCGCAGAGAATGCTTTCACATTCTGCTCAGGTCTGGAAGCGATCTCTATACCATTTGGAATCGAGGCTGTTGGCGACTACGCATTCTTCGGCTGCTCTGCTCTGAAAAAGGTTGAGTTCGCAGGATCTGTAAGAAAGATAGGCGAGTGTGCATTTGCACTTTGTGAGAAGCTCGAGAGCGTTTATCTTCCTGATTCCGTTAGCAGAATAGGCAAGAGAGCGTTTGCTCAGAATACTGTAGTTAAGACGGTGAGGATATCAGGCAAGATCGCTTATGTTGGAAGCGAGGCTTTCCGTGGCTGTAAGACTTTGAGAGAAGTTGTTATCCCATCATCTGTGAAGAAGCTTGGTGCAAAGGCTTTCGTGGATTGCTCTGAGTTAAGAAGCGTTGTTATTCAACATGGTGCCGATGGCATTGCGGAGGACGCTTTTGAGAGAGGTGCCGCCTTGATTACTGCTGACGCTGTTCCTGCACTTGATGACGAAACATTCAGGATAGCCGAGGCTGTTTACAACAAAAATTTCGCTTTATAAAATATATAACCTCTGGATCGGGGCGGCAGCTTTTAAGTTGCCGCCCTTTTTCTGTCTATTCGCAGGTGGGATATAATAATCCAAGTCGGTAGGATATAGGTCATTGTCGGTGGTACATAAAAAAACGAGCGACCAAAGGTCGCCCTACTATATGTAAACAAAAAAATACGCTCTGCATAATGCAGAACGTATTCAGTGGGGTGGGTAGTGAGATTCGAACTCACGGTCTTCAGTGCCACAAACTGACGCGTTAGGCCAGCTACGCTATACCCACCATACATATTAGAAGAAAATACTCGCAGCAGATTTTCATCTGGAACGAGTTTAATGGTACGCCATACTGGATTCGAACCAGTGACCTACCGCTTAGAAGGCGGTTGCTCTATCCAACTGAGCTAATGACGCATACTGTACTCATTGATATCTCAAACTCGGATAAAAGTTTAAGATATATTGGAGCGGGTGATGGGAATCGAACCCACATGACCAGCTTGGAAGGCTGGAGTTCTACCACTGAACTACACCCGCATACTGCCTGACCAGGCGTTTTTGGTGGTCTTTCAAGCTTACCGCTCAATCAACGATATTTATTATACCACTACAAGAGCCTTTTGTCAAGCACTTTTTTATATTTTTTTCATCTAAACTCAACTTTGTGCAACTTTACTTATTTGTTCTTCTTATGTTGTTTCATTTTATTCACTATAACATCTTTGAACAAAAAGCCAACGATACCTGCTACTAGAGCTACTCCAAGCACCACAAGTACAACTGTGAAGTTGCCGCTTTTTACATTGCTTCCCAAAATCGTGGAGAGCATTATTGCTGGAAGTCTGCAAGGCATGACATAATAGAAAAAATCCTTCTTGCTTATGGGAGTCAGAGGGACGATATATGAGATAACGTCCTTGGGTATTCCCGGTATGAGATAGAGGATTATAAGGATAACGGTTAGCTTTTTCTCATTTTGCAGGAATTTGAATTTTTTTAGCTGTTTCTCGTCAACAAAGGCTTCCACTATCGGTCTGCCAAATTTTTTCACAAGCACGAATATTGCCATTGTGCCAAGGAGCGTACCTAAGAATGATAGCAACCCGCCCCAGAACCAGCCGAACAGCACTCCACCCACCACTTGTATAGGCGGTATGACTGCTATGACCACTTGAAGAGCTTGTATGAAAGTAAAGATAAGCACTCCCACAATGCCACTGTAGTTATCTAGCTTACGCTCCAAGGCTGCAATGCCTGCCTCGCTGTGAAGCGCTTTTATAAGAGGTATACACACCACTGTAGCCATTGCTATGACCGCTATTATTGCAACAAGGCTTATTATCTGTATTTTTTTCTTGTGCCTTGCAGTTTGTATTTTCGCCTCGTTCAATATTTCTTTCTCTTGTTCTTCGTTCATAAAAACGTCACCGTCATTTTCTTCTGAGTATTTTTTTCCTAAACCAATTTATGTACATATCTGTCAACTGTGTGAGGGCATAGTCATAAATAAAGAAAAACAGGTTCGCCGCCACCCACAGAACAAGCACGGCATACTTGCCAAACATCTCCATGCCCTCGAGCATATCCACTGAGGTGAAGATATACTGAAAAGCCAAAAAGAATATGACTATCGCCACATTGAACACTGCAAGCTTTATTGCCCACACAAGCAGGCGGTTTTTCTTTTGGTCGAGATAATATTTAAGTATTGGATAATACCCCATGAACAATATGAAAAGCAGGGTCGCTTCGTAATTTGGGGTCACGAAAATGCTCAGCAGGCTCACTGCACAATAGGTGGCTATCGCCCAGTTTTTATCCACCTCCACTATCATCACAACCATCATGAAGCCGGCGAAGGTAGGGATAGTATAATCGAGCATGGGCAAAAAGCTGCTTGAAAACATCAAAAGCAGGCAGACAGCAGAGCATATGCCGCCAAGTGCCACTCGAAAAGCTATTTTATTTCTCATGATTATTTAGCAGCACGGTATAAGGTCGCCGCCCATCATTTCACAGCAGCAGTCTGCACAGCAAAGGGAGGAACAGCAGTCAGGTCCGCTCATGCCGCCTGCTTGGTAGCCCTGAGTTGGGTTGCCGCTCATATAGCCGCTTCGCTGTCTGTTCATCTGGGCTAACACGCTTTGGTACTCCATGTTATTTGGGTCGAGCTGGACGGCTCTTGTGAAGTTGTTATAAGCCTCATTGAGCCAGCCTCTGCGGTGGCAGATAGTGCCTTTAAGGAAATACCACTCGGCATTTCTTTCCGAGGAGGACACATTATCAAGTATCTGATCTGCCTGAGTATAGCTTCCGCTTTGGATAAGGCTTCTGATATAGCCTGAGTCAAAGCCCTGCGAAGAGGCATAGCCGTCATAGCCGCTTTCTGCGGACTGGTATCCTCCGCCACGTCTTGAGGTCATTATCTGATCGTAGGCGGCGTTTATCTCGGACATTTTCTCCTCAGCTACGTCAGCTAGGGGGTTATCCTGATACTGATCGGGGTGATATTTTTTCACAAGCTCTTTATAAGCTGATTTTATTTCAGCCTCTGAAGCTGTTGGGGATACGCCTAAAATTTTATAAGGGTCTTTGGAGATCATTGATCGTTATTTCCTTTCCTGTTATTGCGGAATTTTCCGCTTCTTATTTGAGTATAGACATTCTTAAGTCCAAGATACACGATATTATCAAGTATATCACGATATCTTTTAAGATTGAGCTTCACATAGATATCTGCCATTTCGCCCAGCGTGAAGTTTATGCTGTCATCGCAAAAGGCGTGGACTTGTTTCAGATAGTCAGCATTTATGCCCTCGGTGGGTGGAAATTTTGCAAGGAGCGGATTGTAGCTTTCACTCTCGTGGTCGTCGGGCAGGTCGTCAAGAGCGTCGCAGATATAGATAAATCTGCCGAGAAGGTAGCCGAATCGTTCAAGGAGCGGTCGGCGTTGGTCCTGCCTGGTGCAAAGATTCCCTGCAACGGCTTGCATCATAAGTGCGGTAGGCTCGCAGGCAAGGTCTATGCCTGCTGTTTTTTCACGCTCTATTTTATTTTGCAATTCCATTGCGTTTTCAACGGCAGGGGCAAGATCCGGATAAAGGTGAGCCGCCTTCTTATAGGGCTTTTTGAAAAAAGGCAGAAGTGCAAATGCGGCAAGCTTGCCTTTTAGCCCTTTATCGGCTATATCGTCACGGAGCTTATGATATGTGAGTATCACGGCGGCTGAGGACGTATATTTAAGATTGCAGGTACACTTTGCGCACATGGTCTTTTTAAGAGGGTGTGCGATACAGCGTTGCTTTTCTGCGTCAAGCTTCACTCCCCTCACAGAGAGATCCATAAGGGAGAGAAATGCGAAATCGTAGCTAAGGGTAAAGCGTGTCACAAAGCCATAGCGCCTGCCCATATCCTTACAGAGTCCGCAGTAGACAGCTTTATAGATATCATATTCAAACATTCGCATATAGGGTTTGAAAGGGCGGACATATCCGAACATAGGCACTCCTTAGATTTTCGTTACTATACATTATAAAACACGATTGTGTATATCCCGTGAAATATATAACATTATACAACAATTTTAAGATAAAAGTCAATAATTTTTATGATAAAAATAAGGTGGCAGAGTACAAAAAGGGCGACCTTGGGTCGCCCTTACAATTTTATAATGTTACATTGTAAAACGTAAATCAATTAATTTGTGCGGTAACAAGACGGGCGAACGCTGTTCGCCCCTACGTCACGTCACTGCAAACTGTGAGTTATAGAGATCGGCATAGAAGCCGTTCTTTGCCATAAGCTCATCATGACTTCCCTGCTCTACTATGTGTCCCGAATCCATTACTATGATCGTATCTGCGTTCTTGATAGTAGAAAGTCTATGGGCGATTATAAAGCTCGTTCTGCCCTGCATCATTTTCTCAAAGGCACGCTGTACCAATATCTCCGTACGGGTATCTATAGACGATGTAGCTTCGTCCAGAATGAGCATTGGCGGCAGCGAGAGCATTACTCGTGCGATACAGAGAAGCTGTTTCTGTCCTGCGGAGATAGTGCTGTAGCTGTCTGAAATAACGGTATCATAGCCCTTTGGCAGACGCTTTATAAAGCCGTGACAATGTGCTGACTTGGCGGCGGCTATCATTTCTTCCTCGGTGGCGTCAGGCTTGCCGTAACAGAGGTTCTCTCTTATGGTGCCTGTTTTCAGCCACGTTTCCTGCAAGACCATGCCGTACATACTTCTCATGGAGTCACGGGTACAATCCTTTATAGGCTCGCCGCTTATGCGTATCTCGCCGCTGTCGGTGTCGTAAAATCTCATAAGGAGGTTTATCATGGTGGTCTTGCCGCAGCCTGTTGGTCCTACGATAGCTGTACGCTGACCGCTCTTTACATGGAGGTTAAAATTTTCGATAAGCTTCACATCAGGCACATAACTAAATGACACGTTGTCAACGTCTAATGTGCCATCAACGTAGGTAAGGACAGTAGCGTTAGAGCTGTCAGGTATCTCCTCTGTTTCGTCTATGACCTCAAAGACACGCTTTGCAGAAGCGAATGCACTTTGAAGCTCGGTGATAACGCCTGATATTTCATTGAAAGGCTTTGTATACTGGTTCGCATAGGTGAGGAAACAGCTAAGGTTACCAACTGTGAAGCCCACGCCTTTTATTACGGAGAGTGCGCCCACGATACCGACAGCCATGTAGACGAGGTTGTTTACAAAACGTGTGCATGGGTTGGTGAGTGAGGAGAAGAATGTGGCGTTAAGTCCAACTTTCTGGAGTTTCAGGTTCACTTCTTCAAACTGCTCCTCAGCTTCTTCCTGATAGCCGAATGCTGTTACTACCTTCTGATTGCCTGTCATTTCCTCAACAAGGCTGGTCATGTCGCCTCTTGCAACTGATTGCTGGTGAAAAAGCTTGAATGTGTTCTTGGCGATAAATCTTGCGACAAATAGTGAAAGCGGAGTGAGGATAACCACGATAAGGGTTATTTTCACGTTGATGGAGAGCATGAAGCCAAGTGTACCAAAAATTGTACATACGCCTGTAAAGAGCTGTGAAAAGCCCATGAGAAGTCCGTCTGACACCTGCTCCAAGTCGGAGATTATACGGCTGATTATATCACCGTGAGGGTGGGAGTCGATATAAGAAAGGGGTAGCTTTTGGAGCTTAGCGAAAGCATCGTTTCGGATATCTCTTACCACGCAATAGGTTATCTTATTTGTACAAAGTGACATGAGCCACTGGGCAATGCCTGTTACGGTGACTGTTACGCTAAGCTTGATGATGATATTGATAATTCCGTCAAAATCTACAAGTCCCTTGGCTATGATAAGGTCAACAGCGTTGCCGACGAGGATAGGAGCATAAAGGGTGGTGGCAACGGTTATGACCGCAAAGACCATGGACAGTATGAACAGCCACATATGCGGTTTTGCATATCTGAGAAGCGGTCTGAGAGCGGAGGTATCAAGCTTGTTTTTTGTGCTTTGCTTAGCCATTTGCCTGTGCCTCCTTTTCTGAAAGCTGTGAAAGGCAAATTTCTTTATATACCTCGCAGCCGTTATAAAGCTCTGAATGAGTGCCGATACCTGCTATTTTGCCATCGTCAAGAACGATTATCTTATCGGCACTTTTTATAGATGAGATCCTCTGTGAAACTATGAAAACGGTCATGCCGCTTGTTTTTTTGTGGATAGCTTTTCTTAGTCTTGCATCTGTGGCAAGGTCAAGGGCGGAGGCTGAGTCATCGAGAATGAGTATCTCAGGATCACCGACCAATGCTCTTGCAATGGTAAGTCTTTGACGCTGACCGCCTGAGAGGTTTTTGCCCTCCTGCAAGATCATTTCGTCAAGCTTATCAGGCTTTTTCTCTACAAAGTCTTTTGCCTGAGCAATGTCAAGAGCGTTCCAGATATCCTCGTCCGTGGCGTTTTTATCACGCCACTGCATATTGTGTCTTATAGTACCCTTAAAGAGGACAGCTTTCTGAGGAACAATGCCTATCATACCTCTGAGCTGTGAGAATGGGTACTCTTTTACGTCAACGCCGTCAACGAGGACTTCGCCCTGACGGACGTCATAAAATCTTGGTATAAGGTTGATAAGAGAGGTTTTACCTGAACCTGTACCACCGATTATACCGATAGTTTCGCCTTTCATGGCTTTGAAGCTTATATCCGAAAGGGAGTCGGCTTCGGCTGATGCGTACGAGAAGAAACAGTTCCTAAACTCTACGCATGGTGCATTACCGTCAGTTGTGACAGGCTTATTATCCTTATCGGATACACTTGGCTCCACAGCGAAAACGTCGTTTATTCTGATAGCGGAAGCCTGCATTTTGGTGATATTTGTAACGAGTATCGCCATAGCAAGGAGTGCCAAAAGTATCTGGTTCATATAGTTTACAAGGGCTATCACTTCGCCCTGTGAGATAGAGCCTGAATAAACTGTTTTGCCGCCAAACCAAATGATAGCGATGATAGCGAAGTTTACGATAACATAGGTGGCAGGGTTCATAAGGGCGGAAACTCTTCCTGCAATTATCTGCTGACGTCTAAGTTCTTCAGTATTATCAGCGAACTCTTTCTCCTCGTCTTTCTGACGGGAAAATGCTCTGATAACTCTTGCGCCTGTAAGAGTTTCGCTTGTCATAAGGTTAGTTTTATCCAGCTTTTTCTGGATATTCTTATACTGCGGGATAGTGATGTGCATTATAAGATAGATAACATAGGCAAGGCATGGGGCGATTATCAGGAAGATAAGGGTAAGCTTCACTGAGATAGAGAATGCCATTATTATTGAGCCTAAAACGATAAAAGGCGAACGAAGAAACAGACGAAGGAGAATATTCACACCCTGCTGTGCGGTATTGATATCCGCTGTCATTCTTGTGACGAGGGTATGGCTTCCAACGCTGTCTATTTCCGCATAGGACAGTGAATTGATATGCTTGAAAAGGTCACGTCGGATGGCTGTTCCAAAGCCCAGTGACGCTTTTGCGGCGAAATACTGAGCAGTCAGCGAACAAGCCAGACCGCAGAAGGCGAGGAGAACAAGCACGCCACCCATTTTATAGATGTAGGGCTTATCTTGATTTTTTATACCCACGTCAATGATATTAGCCATAACGAGTGGCACTGCAAGCTCGAAGCAGGCTTCGATAAGCTTAAACAGCGGACCGATTATGCTTTCTTTTTTATAGTTTTTCAGATACCTAAAAAGCTTCAGCATTTTTCTTTCTCCCAACTAAATAAAATCATATAAATTTCATTATATCATATGTTTTTGTACATTTGTAGACGAATAAGTTAATTCTTTAAAAAAGTGGAGGATAATGTAGGGGCAAAAAGCTTGCCCGTCTTTATACACCGGCATAGTTTGTGATGATTCAAGCCTCGCACCTCCGAGCGGGACGCCGAGGGCGTCGTCCCCTACAATAATCATCGCCGCAGGCGATACCTTCATTCCTCACTTCTTATTCCTCACTTCTAAAAAAGGGGGTTGACAAAATGGTGAAAGTGTGCTATAGTCATATCAATAGGTTTAAATGCTATGACGGAAATAAGTAGCCTTTTGCGAAATTTCAGAGAGCTTTCGGTCGGTGCGAGAAAGCATTTCTACAAAGTGTGAATACATTCCTGAGCTGTTCGCTGAGAAAGCTTTTGCGTAAGGCGAAACGGTTTGCACACGTTACAGTGCTATGGCTTCGCTTTCTGCTGAGCCTGTAAGGTCGGGAGTTTCCCCGATAAACTGAGGTGGTACCACGATGATTCGTCCTCTGACAGATATTCTGTCAGGGGATTTTTTATTTATGTACCGCAAAAAAATAATACGGAGGTATGAAAAATGACAGTATTTGAAGAACTGAAAAGAAGAGGTCTTCTCGCTCAGCTCACTGACGAGGAGGAGATAAAGGAGCTTATCAACGCTGGTAAGGCTACTTTCTACATTGGTTTTGACCCAACTGCTGATTCTCTACACGTTGGTCACTTTATGGCGCTTTGTCTTATGAAGCGTTTGCAAATGGCAGGCAACAAGCCTATCGTTCTTATCGGAGGCGGTACGGCTATGATAGGCGACCCGTCAGGCAAAACAGATATGAGAAAAATGATGACAAAGGAAACTATCAACCACAATGTTGAATGTTTCAAAAAGCAGATGTCACACTTCATTGATTTTTCTGATGACAAAGCTATTATCGTAAACAATGGCGATTGGCTGCTTGACCTTAATTATGTGGACGTACTTCGTGACGTTGGCGCTTGCTTCTCTGTAAACAAGATGCTTACATTCGAGTGCTACAAGCAGAGAATGGAAAGGGGTCTTACTTTCCTTGAGTTCAACTACATGATAATGCAGTCCTACGACTTCTACAGACTTTTCCAGGATTACGGCTGTAATATGCAGTTCGGCGGTGACGATCAGTGGGCTAATATGCTGGGCGGCACTGAGCTTATTAGAAAGAAGCTTGGCAAGGACGCTTATGCAATGACTATCACTCTCCTGCTCAACTCTGAGGGCAAGAAGATGGGCAAGACAGAAAAGGGCGCTGTATGGCTCGACCCTGAAAAGACTTCTCCATACGAGTTCTATCAGTATTGGAGAAACGTTGGTGACGCTGATGTTATCAAGTGCCTGAAGATGCTCACATTCGTTCCTATCGAGGAGATAGAGGAAATGGAGAAACACATGGAGGGTGCTGAATACAACAAGGCTAAGGAGCTTTTGGCTTACGAGCTTACAAAGCTTGTTCACGGCAAGGAGGAGGCTGACAAGGCTGACGCTGCGGCAAAGGCTATTTTTGCAGGCGGTGGAAACAGCGATGATATGCCTAGCACGACTATTGCGGCGGCTGATCTTACTGACGGCAAGATAGGTATTCTTACGCTTCTTGTTAAGTGCGGTCTTTGTCCTTCAAACGGTGAGGCAAGACGTCTTGTTACTCAGAACGGTATTGCGGTGAATGGTGAGAAGTTCACTGACCCTAAGGGTCTTGTTGATCTCTCTGAGCCTGTTGTTATCAAAAAGGGTAAGAAGATCTTCCACAAGGCTATTGCGGAATAATATAGCACAAAATAATTTCCACGGGTGGACAGAAGTTCACCCGTTTTTTTTTATATAAATATATGGTATTTTGCAATATTCATAAACATTCACACAAAATACATATAAGGTTTAGCTATATTTAAAGTTATTCATATATACTTTTAATCAAAGGAAAGTTTACACGAAACATACGAAAAAATCACGAAAAGAGGCGTGGATATGAATGGCAATCAGGAAGTGTTCAGACGGATAGAGAAAAAATATATCGTTGATGAACCGACTTATGAAAAGCTTATAAAAAAGCTCGATGGGCATTTTGTCAAAGACAGATATTACAAAAGCACTATCTGCAACATATATTATGACACACCAAGTCATCAGCTTGTGAGAAACTCCATTGAAAAGCCTGTTTACAAGGAAAAGCTGAGAGTGAGGAGCTACGGCGTACCTAATGATGAAGACATGGTCTTTGTGGAGCTGAAAAAGAAATACAAGGGTGTGGTCTACAAGAGGCGTATTGAAATGACCCTTGCACAGACCCGTGATTTCTTTGCAGGCAAAGAGGTACCTCATGATAATCCGCAGATAGAGAACGAGCTGAAATATTTTCTCAAATTCTATGAGGGCATTGCTCCTGCAATGTATCTTAGCTATGACAGGCTTGCTTACTGCGGTACAGAAGACCCGTCCCTTAGGCTGACCTTTGACACGCACATTCTTTACCGTGAAGAGCAAAAGGAGCTTGACAAGGGCATTTGGGGAAAAGAGCTTCTGCCTGCTGGCATGAGGGTAATGGAGATAAAGATACCGAACGCTATGCCTCTTTGGTTATCGGCTATACTTGATGAACTGGAGATATATCCTGCGTCATTCTCAAAATACGGAACTGCGTATCTTAACGAATTTTCTGAAAAAATACATAAAGGTAAGGTGATAAGCTGTGCTTAATTCAACTACTCTTGCGGCTACTACTGTGACCACCACTGAAACGACCGTGGCGGCGATAACTACAAACGAATTTGTTTTCTGCACTGCGGCGTCTTTGGTGCTTGGTCTTATAATTGCATTTGCATTCAACTTCAAGCAGAAAAAGACAAAAAGCTTTATGATGACGCTTGCTTTGCTGCCTGTGATAGTACAGGTAGTGATAATGCTTGTAAACGGAAACATCGGTACGGGCGTGGCTGTTATGGGTGCATTCAGCTTGGTAAGATTCCGTTCTGTACCGGGAAGTGCAATGGACATTTGTGCTATCTTCCTTTCAATGGCTGTCGGTCTTGCGACGGGCACGAACCACCTTGCGTTGGCTCTTATGCTTGCGGTGTGCGTGAGCCTGCTGAACATTATTTATACGCTTCTGCCTATTGGCAAAAAGAAGTCGGGTCACAAGGATCTTAGTATCACTATCCCTGAAAGCCTTGATTACACTGAGGTATTTGACGATATATTTGAAAAATATCTTTCAGAATGTGAGCTTGTTTCGGTAAAGACCACAAACATGGGAAGTCTTTTCAAGCTGAAATACCGCATCGAGCTTAAAGACGGTGCTAACGAAAAGAAGCTTATTGACGAACTTAGATGCAGAAATGGCAACCTTGAGATAATGTGTGCAGTGGCAGCAGACATTGAGGAACAATCATTCTGACAAAATAACAAAAGTATCCATAAGCAAAACCGCACAAGGCTAAAGCGGTCTTGTGCGGTTTTTTTCAACCTTTTTTACCATACAAGGGGGTATTTTTCATGAAAATTTTGGACACTAAAAAGCTGGCAGCTATCACGGCGGCGTTTTTTATCACGGTCACGGCTTTTTCAGGCTGTTCTGAGAGTGCAAATTCTTCACAGACCACAAGCAGTGTTTCTCAGGCGGCAAAGTCTGACATTGACGCAAGCATTGCGGCAGAGGACATTGACGTTAGATATGACGAGGAAAGCTCAGTAGGGATTACATTTGCTGATGGCAGTGCGGCTATAGACGGTGAGGGTGCGACCTCAGAAGGGGAAACTGTAACCATTTCGCAGGCAGGCACTTACATTCTTTCAGGCACGGCGACCAACGGCAGGATAATCGTTTCAGCGGACAAGACGGCTGAAATAAAGCTTATTTTCAATGGAGCTGACATAACTTGTGCTGACAACGCTCCCCTGCTCGTGAGCAAGGCTAAAAAAGTTTATATCGTGCTGGAGGACGGCACAGAGAACGTTTTGACGGACAGTGCAATCTACTCTTTAGGAGAAGATGACAGCAACACAGACGGTGCTATTTTCTCCAAAACCGACCTTACTATAAACGGCAGCGGTACACTTACTGTGAATGCAAACTACAAGCACGGCATAGTTTCAAAGGACGATCTTGTTATCACTGACGGCAATATCAATGTGACCTCGGCTTCAACCGCTATGGAGGGCAAGGACAGCGTTAAGATATCTGGCGGAACATTCAACATTTCCGCAGGCACGAACGGCATAAAAGCCACTAACGCAGAGGCTTCTGACAAAGGCTTTATAAGCGTGACAGGGGGAAGCTTCACAGTAGTCGCAAACAATGACGCATTCGAGGCGGAAACTGTGCTTTCTATCCAGGGCGGAAGCTTTGACATCACCACAGGCGGTGGAAGTGCAAACGCTTCTATGAAGTCTGACGGCACGCCAAACAGAAATTGGCAGAACAACATGGGCAACGGTGGTGGTGGTCCGAACGAAATGGGCAGACCTGACGATAACGGAAACGGCACGGGAGGCGACCCGCCTGCAATGCCTACGGCTGACAACACAGGGCTGACTATCAAGACTACGGCCAACACTACTACAGACAGCGACAGCACTTCAACATCTGCAAAGGCTTTAAAGGCAGGCAACGAGGTGAACATAAGCGGCGGCGAGTTCAAGATAGATTCGGCAGACGATTCAGTACACAGCAACGGAAACATTGTTATAACAGGGGGAAACATTTCTGTGGCGTCGGGTGACAACGGAATGCACGCTGACGGAAATCTGACCATATCCGACGGCACTGTAGACATCACAAAGAGCTACGAAGGTATCGAGGGAGCTATCGTGACAATAGACGGTGGCACCATATCAGTGGTAGCAAGCGATGACGGAATAAACTGCGCAGGCGGAAGCGACACTGGATCAACAGACAGAATGGGTGCTGACCAATTCTCGTCACAGGACGGTGTTGAACTTAACATCAACGGAGGAACTGTAACCATTGACGCTGAAGGCGACGGACTTGACTCAAATGGCAACTTCACAATGGCAGGCGGTACGGTTTGCGTTTGCGGACCTACTAACGGTGGCAACGGTGCACTTGACTACAACGGCACTGCAACTGTAACAGGGGGAACGCTCATCGCCTGTGGTGCAGTTGGAATGGAAGAAGGCTTCGGTGACAGCTCCACACAATACAGTGTTCTGCACGATCTTGGTTCAACCGTTTCAGCAAACGAAAAACTGACTATCACTGACAGTGAAGGCAAGGAGATCTTAAGCTTTACCCCTAAAAAGACTTGGCAGAGCGTTGTATTCACAAGCGCTGACCTGAAGGAAGGCGAAACCTACACCATTACGGCAGGGTCGCAGTCGGAAACCGTGACTATTGACGGCATTGTTACTTCTAATTCCAAAGGAATGAGCTTTGGCAGAGGTCATGGCGGAGGACGTGGTTTCTGATATGAACGACAAAAGGACGAACTTTGGGTTCGTCCTTTTTTATTTGGCCGATTTATCGTTCATAGTATGCGGGACGTCGAGGGCGCCGTCCCCTACATTTGTGTAATATAAATTGTAGGGGCGAACAGTGTTCGCAAGTTTTTGCTCACCTTTGTTGTATACATACGCAAAAAAGACCGCCTCATGATGAAGCGGTCTTTAGTAAGCAATTTAGTTTTGGCTGTGCAGATTATGCAAGCTCAGCAAAGTACTTGATTGTTCTTACCATCTGTGATGTGTAAGAGTTCTCGTTGTCGTACCAAGAAACTACCTGTACCTCATAGAGATCATCAGCGATCTTAGATACCATTGTCTGAGTAGCATCGAAGAGTGAACCAAATCTCATGCCGATAACGTCAGAAGAAACGATTGGATCCTCGTTGTAGCCAAATGACTCAGATGATGCAGCCTTCATAGCAGCGTTGATGCCTTCAACTGTTACGTCAGCACCCTTTACAACTGCTGTAAGGATTGTTGTTGAACCTGTTGGAACTGGAACTCTCTGTGCAGAACCGATGAGCTTGCCGTTAAGCTCTGGGATAACAAGGCCGATAGCCTTTGCAGCACCTGTTGAGTTAGGAACGATGTTTGCAGCACCAGCTCTTGCTCTTCTCAGGTCACCCTTTCTGTGAGGACCGTCAAGGATCATCTGGTCGCCTGTGTAAGCATGGATAGTGCTCATGATACCGCTCTGGATAGGAGCATACTTGTTAAGAGCATTAGCCATAGGAGCAAGACAGTTTGTTGTGCAAGATGCAGCTGAAATGATTGTATCGTCAGCTGTAAGTGTCTTCTCGTTTACTGAGTAAACGATAGTCTTGAGGTCGTTACCAGCAGGAGCTGAGATAACTACCTTCTTAGCACCAGCATCGAGGTGAGCCTGGCTCTTAGCCTTTGATGTATAGAAGCCTGTGCACTCGAGAACTACGTCTACACCAAGCTTGCCCCAAGGACAATCCTTAGCGTCCTTTTCTGCATAAATCTGAAGAGTCTTGCCGTCAACAGTGATAGTATTAGCCTCATCGTCAGCTGATACTGTGTGAAGGTTCTCACCGATCTTACCACAGTAACCGCCCTGAGCTGTATCATACTTAAGAAGATCAGCGAGCATTGAAGGCTTTGTCAGGTCGTTGATTGCAACTACCTCGTAGCCCTCTGCGCCAAACATCTGTCTGAATGCAAGACGTCCAATACGTCCAAAACCATTAATTGCGACTTTAACTGCCATAATTAATTTACCTCCTAAAAATTTTTCTGTACTTATTATACTACATTTTTCTATACATTGCAAGTGTTTTTACAAAAAACTTAGAACTTTTTTTCTTTAAGGCAATACCGCACAAAGATTGTGCGTCAGATGCGTAGTCAGATTTTTTCGTCAGGTCACATAAAAATTCCGCAGGCATACTGTCGTATGTCAAGGGATTTTTGTGTGATATGGCGGAAAATCTGCAAGCAGATGGCGTGCAAAGCCGTCAGGCGGGCTTTGTGCGGTGTTGCCTTAAAACTTCACCGTAAAGCTATCTGTGTCTTGATCCGTCAAAGCACTGCTAAATTCTTTAAAATATGATCAAATATTGATGATTTTTTATTGACTACCCCGACAGTTTAGGTTATAATATTTACATGAGATCTTTATGAAAGGCAGGCTAACAAAGTGGAACTGACATCTTCTGTGAAAGAGATATATGCTCAGTCTGAGGAAAACATTATCCTCACTGACGCTGAGCTTAATGTCATTTGGAAAAATCATGGCGATCTGCCTGATGTTATAGATATTTCTGCTTTATGCGATACTCCGGAAAACGCTTTCATTCTGCCTGTTGAAAAGACAGCTACCTTTGAATATAAGGGCAGGTTTGCAGACTCAGCGGCAATGCGGTTTGAACCGCTGAGAGATAATGGCGTTATAACGAATTATCTCATACACTATTACTCCTGCATGGACATAGAACGTCTTTCGGACAAGTCTGGGTATTTACGCTTCAAATCGAATTTTCTCGGCAACATCAGGATAGAGCTTTCTAAAATGTTAGCGATGCTTGACAGCCAAAAGAAATCCTTTTCTTCAAAAACCGGCACTGAATATGAGCATTTTGACCACGAGGCAAGGCTTCGTATACTAAAGACATTTTCCGCAACGGTGAACATGACAGAGCTTGCGAAATATTTCAGTGGCAATTTCACAACTGAATATCAGAGCCTATCAGACATATGCGGTGAGGTATGCGACGAAGAAGGCAATTTGCTGGAGGAGGACGGCTGTATTTTCAGATACTCCATTGACCCATGCATTTATTTTGAAACAAACAAAAGCCTTATTAAAAATGTGCTTGTAAATCTGCTTGTGAACGCATATATGTACAATGACAAGGAACAGCGGCAGGTTGAGCTTATCCTAAAAACCGAGGACGACAGGATAATACTGTCAGTTAGTGATAACGGCAACGGCATGACAGACGAGGTATGGCAGGCGGCTATCACGCCCTTTGGCACATTTCAAAAATACAGCAGCAATGAGGCATTGGGACTTGCACTTGCAAAATGCTTCTGCGTCCGTTTTGGCGGTGAGCTGAGTTATCGCAGTGAGATAGACAAAGGCACTTGTGTGACCATGAGTTTCCCTTGCGACAGCCGTGGTTTGCCGAAAGAATTCCATGTTAGCAGAATGCCACCCATACCGAACCCATACGGCAGCACATACTGCATAATGGCTAAAGGGCTTGACCCGCTGAAATAGGGTTTGGGCAATATACAGAGCAAGTGAATAAATGGGATACAAAAAAGGCAGTGCCGATTTTCTCGGTACTGCCTTGATTATTTTATGGAAATTAGTCCTTGATGATAGACTTACCTGTCATTTCCTTTGGCTGCTCCAGACCCATGAGTTTGAGCATTGTTGGTGAAAGGTCAGCAAGCACGCCGCCCTCTCTGATAAGAACATTGCCTGCGCCTGCGATAATGAGAGGTACAAGGTTGGTTGTGTGGGCTGTGAATGGAGAGCCGTCCTCTTCCATCATCTTATCTGCGTTGCCGTGGTCTGCTGTGATAAGTGCTATGCCGCCCTTTGCAAGAACTGCGTCAACCGTTTTGCCTACGCACTCGTCAACTGCTTCTACTGCTGCTACGGCTGCGTCGAACACGCCTGTGTGACCTACCATATCGCAGTTTGCATAGTTGAGGATAATTGCGTCATACTTGTCAGACTCTATTCTCTTGAGAACTTCGTCGCAAACAAGATATGCGCTCATTTCAGGCTGGAGGTCATAAGTTGCTACCTTCGGTGAATTGATGAGGGCTCTGTCCTCGTTCTCAAAAGGAGCTTCTACGCCGCCGTTGAAGAAGAATGTAACGTGTGCATACTTCTCTGTTTCGGCAATTCTAAGCTGTGAAAGACCCTTCTTTGCGATATACTCGCCGAAAGTATTTTCAAGGCTTGCTGGCTTGAATGCAACGTCAACGTTTGGCATTGTTGCGTCATACTGTGTCATGCAGACATAGTAAAGTGGGAATCTGCCGTTTCTTCTCTCAAATCCTATGAAGTCGTCGTCAACGAGAGTTCTTGTTATCTCTCTTGCTCTGTCAGGACGGAAGTTGAAGAAGATAACGCTGTCATTTGCGGATATCTTGCCGTTTTCATCGATAACTGTAGGAACAACGAACTCGTCTGTAACGTCAGCGGCATAGGAAGCCTTGATAGCGTCAACTGCGTTATCAGCCTTATTGCCCTCGCCGTATACCATTGCGTCATAAGCCTTGCCTACACGCTCCCAACGGTTATCTCTGTCCATTGCATAGTAACGTCCCATTACTGTTGCTATCTTGCCGACACCAATTTCCTTGAGCTTTTCTTCAAGCTCAGCTACGAAGTCAACTCCGCTTGTAGGAGGAACATCTCTGCCGTCCATGAAGCAATGAACGTATACCTTTGTAAGACCTGCTTTCTTAGCAAGTTCCAAAAGACCATAGAGGTGTGAATTATGTGAGTGAACGCCGCCGTTTGAAAGAAGTCCGAACAGGTGGAGTGCGCTGTCATTCTTCTTGCAGTTCTCAACGGCTGCTGTGAAAGCTTCATTTGAGAAGAATTCGCCGTCCTTGATAGACTTTGTAATTCTTGTAAGTTCCTGATAAACTATTCTTCCTGCACCGATATTTGTATGGCCTACCTCTGAGTTACCCATCTGTCCCTCAGGAAGTCCAACGTCCATGCCGCTTGCGCCGATAAGAGTGTGTGGATAGTTGGCAAGAAGTCTGTCGATATTAGGTGTTTTGGCAGCTCTGATAGCGTTGCCGTAATCCTTGTGATTATAGCCGAAGCCGTCCATAATGATAAGTGCTATGGGTTTCTTTGACATATTTCTTAGTCCTTTCAACATCATTTATATTCGTATTATCCCCAATAACCGCCATTTTCAAGGAAGCTCAGGACATATTCCTTAAATTCCTTGGCTGTATCGTCGCTTGTGTAATAGGTCTTTGCGCCGATACGGACATAGTTGCTCTCTCCTGCTTCATAGTAGATAGCTGGACCTTCTGAACATTTTATATCCAGCCAATCGCCGCCAACAACGTACTCCTTTGAATCCGGCTCTTTTTCTTCTGCGTTTTCCATGACTTTCGTGCGGAACTCTGTTATCTTGTCGAGCAGCTCGCTGTCTGTGAACTCAACGCCGCTAAGGAGCTTACTAGAGTCCATTTTGATAGTTACATTTTCAAGCTTAGCTTCAGATGTTGTCTGAGAGCTTTCTGCCGCTGGTGCGCTGCTTTCGTCAGTGCTTCCGCAGGCTGCAAATGACATACACATAGATAATACTAATGCTGCAAATATTATTTTTTTCATAGTTGCGTCCCCCTGTTCAAAAAAAAGCAGAGGACAGCCGCAGCCGTCCCCTGCGGAACTTTTTATTTGTTTGTTCTTGTGACGAATGATATTTTGCCCCTAGATATCCGTCTGTTAATTAGCCCTCAACAGCAGCCTGAACGATAGTGTTGAAGTCAGCAGCCTTCAGTGAAGCGCCGCCGATAAGACCGCCGTCTACGTTCTCCTTAGAAAGAAGCTCTGCGCAGTTCTTAGCGTTCATTGAACCGCCGTACTGAATTGTAACTGCCTCTGCTGTAGCCTCGTCATAGATCTTAGCAAGTGTTGCTCTGATGAATGCGCAAACTTCCTCTGCCTGATCTGCTGTAGCTGTCTTGCCTGTTCCGATAGCCCAAACTGGCTCGTAAGCGATAACGGACTTCTTAACGTCCTCTGCTGATACACCGAAGAAATCAAGCTTTACCTGTCTTGCGATAACTTCCTCTGTGATGTTGCACTCACGCTCCCAGAGAAGCTCGCCAACGCAAACGATAGGCTTAAGACCAGCTGCAAGAGCTGCCTTTGTTCTCTTGTTTACTGTTTCGTCTGTTTCACCGAAATACTGTCTTCTCTCAGAGTGACCGATAACAACGTACTCAACGCCAAGCTCAACGAGCATATCTGCTGAGATCTCGCCTGTGAAAGCACCGCTCTTCTCAAAGTGAACGTTCTCTGCACCGATCTTTACGTTTGAACCTGCTGTTGCGTTGATAGCAGTTTCAAGGTTTGTGAAAGGTACGCAAGCGATAACTTCAACCTTGCCCTCAGCGTTTGCAACCAGTGGCTTGATAGCTTCGAGAAGCTCCTTAGCCTCAGGTCTTGTCTTGTTCATTTTCCAGTTTCCTGCAATAATTGCTTTTCTTACAGCTTTTTTCATGATAAAAAACTCCTTTATTTTTTATAGGGAACAGAAAAACTGCTCCTGCTAGTTTTCCAAGTCTATTATACAACATTCACTCGTATTTGTCAACTAATTAACAAAGGCTTGGACTTATTTTATCTGTTTTTTTACAGCTTATCTATAAGCATGACCACACCGAAAACGCCAAGCAGGACACCGATAGCGATAGCCGCATAGCCGAAAGGCGTTTTCTCCTCTTTTTCCTCGGCTTCCTTTTCCTCCTCAGTGACTTCTACCTTTGATTTTTCATCGTCAAGGTAAAATTCCTGTGGGTTTTCTGGGTTATACTTTATGTCTATCATGTCGCCCTTTTCATAGCCGTTGTCTGTGACTATCTGGGTATACTTTTCGCCGTCAATGGTATAGCCTATTTTCCACTCGGTAAAAACTCTGTCCTCACCGCCGTTGAAGTCAGGCATTGTGGTCTTGACTTTCTGCAAGGCTTTTGCCTGAGTTGGTTCGTAGTGATCCTCCTCAGGGATATTATATTCCTGCTCAGGGAAAAAGCGATAGCCCTGCAAGGCTTTGATACCGAAATAGATAAGTCCCACGCCTGTGAGCAGAAGAATTATTCCGCCTATGCCCTGCCAGCCTAATCCGCTTTTTGCAAGTAGTGTTATTTCATTCATTTTTACTACCTCGATTTCTGCATAAAAAAGGGACAGGCAAAACCTGCCTGCCCCTAGCTTATAGCTTAGTAAAATATATTACTTGTCAGCGATTACGTCAATACCTGGGAGAACCTTGCCCTCGAGGTATTCAAGTGAAGCTCCGCCGCCTGTTGAGATGTGTGACATCTTATCAGCAAAGCCAAGCTGGATAACTGCTGCTGCTGAGTCGCCGCCGCCGATGATAGTTGTAGCGTCTGTTTCAGCAAGTGCCTTTGCAACTGCGATAGTACCCTTTGCAAGTGTTGGGTTCTCGAACACGCCCATAGGACCGTTCCAAACAACTGTCTTTGCAGACTTAACAGCCTCGCCGAAGAGAGCCTGTGTCTTTGTGCCGATATCAAGGCCTTCCTTGTCAGCTGGGATCTTATCAGAATCAACAACTTCTACGTCGATAGGAGCGTCGATAGGATCAGGGAAACCTGCTGCAACTGTTGTGTCGATAGGGAGAAGAAGCTTCTTGCCAAGCTTTTCAGCCTTTGCCATCATTTCCTTGCAGTAGTCGATCTTTGTATCGTCAACGAGGGAAAGACCAACTTCCTTGCCCTGTGCCTTAAGGAATGTATATGCCATACCGCCACCGATGATAAGTGTATCGCACTTCTCGAGGAGGTTTGAGATAACGTTGAGCTTATCTGCTACCTTTGCGCCGCCGAGAATAGCAACGAATGGTCTAACAGGTGTTTCAACTGCATTTCCGAGATAGTTGATCTCCTTCTGCATGAGGTAACCAACTGCTGTTTCCTTAACGAACTTTGTAACGCCAGCTGTAGAAGCATGAGCTCTGTGAGCTGAACCGAAAGCGTCCATTACGAATACTTCGTCGTCAACGAGGTCAGCAAGTTCCTTAGCGAAAGCTTCGCCGTTCTTTGTTTCCTCTGCGCCTCTGAATCTTGTGTTCTCAAGAACAACGATATCTCCGTCAGCCATTTCAGCAACTGCCTTCTTAGCGTTGTCGCCAACTACTGTATCGTCAGCAGCGAATGTTACCTTTGTTTCAGTAAGAAGCTCTGCAAGTCTTGCAGCAGCAGGAGCAAGTGAGAACTTAGCCTCTGGGCCGTTCTTTGGCTTGCCAAGATGTGAACACAGAACTACCTTGCCGCCGTCAGCTACCAGCTTCTTGATAGTTGGGAGAGCAGCTGTTATTCTGTTATCGTTTGTAATAACGCCGTCCTTAAGAGGAACGTTAAAGTCAACTCTTACGAGTACCTTTTTGCCCTTTACATTAATGTCATCAACAGTAACTTTGTTTAAACCTGCCATTTTAAAGACACCTCTCAATTTAATTTTTTTAATTCACGTTGTTAAAAAACTAACAACCTTACCTTTATTATATAACATACCGTCATAAAAATCAAGTATTTTTTTATAATTTTTACCCTGATTTTATAACTTTAGGCTTTTAAAGTGCGTCCACCTTTATCTCTCCGTTGTCAGCGGATATTGCCACGGCGGACACCGCTCCCTCGCCCTTATCTATAAGCAGTTCGGCTATCTTATCCTCCACCTCGTTTCTTATGACGCGGCGGATATCTCTTGCACCAAGCTTCTGACCGTATGCCTTATGTGCGATAGCTTTCAAAGCTTCATCTGTATATCTCAGGCTGATATGTTTCTCCTCCAGCGGCGACTTCATCTCGTCCAGCATAAGACCTGCTATGCCTGCGAAATTCTCCTCTGTGAGCGGATTGAACACAACTATCTCGTCTATTCTTCCAAGAAACTCAGGCCGCAGGAAATCTCTCAGTGCTTTCATTGCTTTATCCTTGGCGATATCACTGTCGGTCTTATTGAAGCCCACACCTGTATCTCTATCAGTCGAACCTGCGTTTGATGTCATGACGATAACTGTGTTCTCAAATGAAACGCTTCTGCCCTGTGAATCGTTGATACGTCCCTCGTCAAGTATCTGGAGGAGTATGTTCATAACGTCAGGGTGAGCCTTTTCTATCTCGTCAAAAAGTACCACTGAATATGGTCTGCGGCGCACCTTTTCGGTAAGCTGACCTGCTTCATCAAAGCCTACATATCCCGGAGGTGAGCCGATAAGCTTTGATACTGAGTGCTTCTCCATATACTCGGTCATGTCAACTCTGATAAGCGGTTCGGTGGCGTCAAAAAGCTCTTCTCCAAGGACTTTCACAAGCTCTGTTTTTCCAACGCCTGTTGGGCCGACGAAAATAAATGAAGCCGGTCTGCGACGTTTTGAAAGCTGAACCCTTGTACGCTTTATTGCCTTTGCGACCTTATCAACGGCTTCGTCCTGGCCGATAACACGCTTTGAAAGAGCTTCTTTAAGATGCTTTATCTTATCATACTCGGTCTGAGCTATCTTATTGGCAGGGATACCTGTCCAAAGCTCTATTACCTTTGAGATATCTTCCTCTGTGACCTGAACGTTTTTAAGAGTTTCTTCCACCTCTTTGAGTCTGTTCTGGATCCTGAGTATCTCGCCCTTTTCCTTTGCGATTATCTCATAGTCAGGGTCTGACTTCTGTTCGTAATCCTCAACGAGCTTTTCATGCTTTTTAAGCTCCTCGTTAAGTGCGTCGAACTCCTCTATTTCAGGCGTTCTGATACTTGTGCAGGCGCAGGCTTCATCAAGAAGATCTATCGCCTTGTCAGGGAGGAATCTGTCGTTGATATATCTTTCAGAAAGCACTGCACACTCTCTGAGCATATCGTCTGATATCTTTACTCTATGGAAATTCTCGTAATACTGCTTTATGCCTTTGAGGACTGTGATTGTGTCCTCAACTGTCGGCTCGGAAACTGTTACAGGCTGGAAACGTCTTTCAAGTGCAGAGTCCTTTTCGATATACTTTCTGTACTCCTTGAAAGTCGTTGCGCCTATTACCTGTATCTCGCCTCTTGAAAGGGACGGTTTCAGGATATTAGCTGCGTTCATCGTTCCCTCATTATCGCCTGTGCCAACAAGGGTATGCACCTCGTCTATAAAGAGGATAACATTGCCCTGCTCTTTTACTTCCTCTACAAGTCCTTTACAGCGGCTCTCGAACTGTCCTCTGAACTGAGTGCCTGCAACAAGTGCGGTAAGGTCAAGGAGGTAAAGTTCCTTATCCTTGATATGGAACGGCACATCTCCGCCAACTATCCTCTGTGCGATACCCTCGGCAATGGCTGTTTTACCAACGCCAGGTTCGCCTATAAGGCATGGGTTGTTCTTCTGACGTCTTGACAGGATATGGATAACTCTTGATATCTCCTTATCTCTGCCCACAACGTTATCAAGCTTGCCCTCTCTTGCTTTCTGAGTAAGATTTGTGCAATAGTTGTTGAGAAATTTAAGCTTTTTCTTTTTATCCTTTGGCTTGTTCTCTCCGCCCTCATCGGTGGCTTTAGGCATACCTCCTGCGAGGTTGCTGAAAAGATTGGCTGCATCACCGCCGAAAAGATTGCTCAGGAAGTTCGTTCCGCCCGGCTCAAAATCGTCCCCGTCGGAAGCCTCCATAAGCTGATTTGACATTGCTTCAAGGTCATCGTCTGAGATGCCCATTGCCTTCATATAATCGTCCACCTGCGAAATGCCAAGCTCCTTGGCACAAACAAGGCAAAGTCCCTCGTTCTTCTTGTGCTGAGGGTCCTTGGCGTTCATCTGTGAGATGAACACCACAGCAGGACGCTTTTTACATCTTGAACACATTAACATTTTTATTTGCTCCTTTCCTTACTGATACACCTTACGGTAATCATTTATACAGAATATCAAAGAAGTAACTGAACAGATAGGTATTTTCAAAAACAGCGCTGTTGAACTTGGGAAGCTTGTTCTCGGTAGCATTTATCACAGTGCAGACCATAAAGGCTATCAACACCAGATACAGACCACCTTTGCAAAGACCAAGCACCATGCCTGCGAAACGGTTTGCCGCTGTCAGACCTGCCATTCGGGTAAAAACTCCCGACAGACGCAGGATAAGCCTTATGACTATCTCCATAAGCACATAAACCGTCATGAACACGCAAAGCCTTATAAAAGTCAGGGCGATCGGTCGGAAAATGTTCTTTTCCAGATACTCAGCACCAGTTCTGCCACCCTCAGAGAGAGCCTTGACGGCTTCGTCTATCTGCTCGGCAGTGAACTTCACCGCCTTAGACAGACTTTTTCCAAGCTTATTGCCCTCCAGCTTTTCGCTGAGCTTTTGGGGCATAACGCTGTGGATATACTCTGAAAGCTCCTCGCCCTTTTGCTGAGCGGTATCAAGGTCTGTTCCCTTTGAAACAAGCAGCTTTTCGGTATTCTCCGCAAGAGTGCCTGCCCCTGACAGGACGTTTTTTATCTCCTCATCTGAAAGGTCGATATCAACGCCCTCGTTTTTCAGTTCATTGCTCACAAGCTTTGAAAGATCCGTCTGTTCAGCAGCGTTTTCAAGGCTCGTTATAAGCTGTGTTTTGAAATATTTGTTATATACATTTTCAGCCGACATATTGGCTATAAGAAAAGCCACAAGAACGGCTGCCACTGTTCCGAGCATTGTGATGACATATCTCACAAAGCCCTTACAGTATCCTGTCAGAGCGGTCACGATAAGGATCATTATAACTGCTCCGTCAAAAAAATATGCCATATTTTCCTGCCTTTCGTCAGGTCTCGAAAGCTATTTTGTTTATCTCATGCAGACCCAGGAAATAAACGCTGTCGTTGAGGTAAACAAAGTCAAGATACTCAGAGGACACTGCCGCTGTTGCAAGTAGATTTCCTGCACTGTCATAGGCTTCTATATTATCCTCGCCGAGAAGGATCACCTTCTTGTTCTCTGCGACCATTTTCTTAGGCTTGCCGCTTTGAGTATAAACAACGCTATCAGGCTTATCTCCGTCAGAGTCCGAACGGAACACCGCAAGAGTTCCTGTTTTACGCTGTATGCCATCGAATGCTACTGCGGCAGTGGTGTCTGTCAGGGCATAGTCTGAAAGCTCCTCAGGATATTCATACTGCATAAGTATTTTACCATTGCTGTCAAGCTTGTAGAAGCAGGTATCGCCCACTACCCAATAATCGCCGTTATCGTTTCGCTGAACAGCAACTGCGAGAGTTTCAAGCTGTTCGCTCTTCATCTTCTCCTCTGTGCTGTCAAAGGTCACATAATAGACGACAGAGCGTAACGCTCCGCCACTGCTGGAAAATGTTGAGATACAACAGCCGTTTCCGTCCTTATCAAAGCTTATATCAAGTATTCTTCGTGAGCTTGACCACTGATATATCTCTGCTCCCGAGGAGTCATAAACTGTCAGCACTGCGGCATATTTCTCAGTCTGGGTGACCACTGCAACTGTGCTGTCAGGGGCTATCTCCGCCAAAAGTATAGACTGGTCTATATCCTTTGAGAGCAGCTCGCCCTTTTTATTCAGCACTCTGAAAGAATTTCCACCGTTATCGTAAACAAGCACACGCTTTCCAGATGTTCTTACAACAGGGTTTGCAAAGTTGTGAGAATTATCCGATATCTTATTGCCCGACTCGTCATAAAAAGCAATGTTCCTGTCGTCAACTCGAACTATACCGTCGGAAAGCTGTTTTATAACGTTAACGGAGCTTTCATCAAAGGTCAGCGGGAAATTTCCGCTTTGCTTTTTTCCGTCGTTTACTATAGTGGCATGAGGTCTGTCCAAAATGCCCTCAAGCTTCGGCACCCACACTCCTCTTGAAGCGTAAACGCCAACTCCGAAAGCGACCACCACTGCTATGGCGGCTATCTTTTTATAGAGCTTTTTGTTTTTCTCTTTCTTTCTTGCCGCTCTTATATCGGTGACGTTAGATATCTCCTCGTCAGACCTCTCTGCTTTCTCGGCTTTTTTCTCTTTTCTGCTTTTATGCTCGGATTTTTCCTCTTTGCTTTCTGAAGCCTGCTCTTTATTTTCACCGCCTGATACTGTTATCTTGCTTTCATCAGCTTTTTCAGGCTTTTCCTCCTCGGCTTTATCCTCGGTGTTCGTCAGCTCTATTCTGCTTCGTGACTCCTCGGCTTCTTCCGCTTCTTTTCGGAGCTGTTCTTCCTGCTCACGTTCCGCCGCTTTCTGAGCCGCCTTTTTCTGACGCTTTATCTCTCTGAAAGTAACGTTCGGCATAGGCTCTTCTGCACCGTGAAACTCGTCACGCTGAACAAAATCCGTCTGCTTGGTTATTCTTATTGTTTTTTCTTCTTTGGTAGGCGGATTTTTCTTTCTCCGTCTGTCCTTTGATCTTTTATCATTCACCTTGTTCAGATCCTTTATCTTTATCATAATACACTTCGTTAAGATACAATCCCTGCGGCGGAACGGTCTTTCCGCCTCTTGTTCTGTCCTTTGACGCAAGTATATCGGGTATTTGAGTTTCTCCTATCTTGCCCTCATTTATAAAAATAAGCGTGCCTACCATTATCCTTACCATATTGTACAGAAAGCCGTCTCCCGAAACTGTGAATATCACAAGCTCGCCCTCACGTCTTACATGGAAAGAGAATATAGTCCTAACTGTATTCTCCTTTGTGCAATCGGTGGAACACATGGCTTTGAAATCGTGCGTTCCCACAAAATCCTGTGCCGCTTTATCAAGCTTTTTTTCGTCTATTGGAAACCAGCTGCGGTAGGCTGTATCTTTATAAAAGGGATTTTTTATCTCGCTGTTATGTATAATATACTCATACTCCTTGCCGCTGCACATATATCTTGCGTGAAAATCAAGGGGGACTTTTTCGCACTCCAGCACTGAGATATCGTCCGGCAGCTTTGAATTAAGTCCGAAAACTATCCCACGGCAGGTTATTGTGGACTCTATAAGAAAGCTTGCACAAAATCTTCTTGCGTGTACTCCTGCGTCTGTTCGTGAACAGCCGTTCACTGTGACTGTCTGTCCCGTCAGCGAGAGGATAGCTTCTTCAAGCACCTGCTGGACGGCAAGGGCGTTGTTCTGCCTTTGCCACCCATGATAGGCTGTGCCGTTATAGGCAAGTATTATCCTGAAATTTGTCATGAGCATATCCCGTTTCTTTAGTCGAGTGTTATGGAATCTATATTGTCAAGTCTTACTATCATGGTGCTGTCGCTTTTCTTTTCATGAACGATAAGCTTTACCCACTCGTCGTCTGCGTCAAGAATAGTACAGCTATGACCATAAATCCCGTCGCCGTCAATGGTACATTCTCTGCCGATAAGTTCTTTTATAATGCCTGACATTTTACTTCCCCCATTTACATTTCTCTCAAGTTTCTTGACTTTTCTTTCCAAAGCATCAAGTCTGTCGTCCTGGTCCATATCTTTAAAAACACTGCTCATAATACCCCTCCTAAACGACTACATTTATGACGATAACGCCTGCAAGGAACAGCACGCAGAATATCGAGCCGTAGAGATCGACTATGCTCATATGGAGCTGTTTCATTCTTGTTCTGCCCTCTCCGCCGTGATAACAACGGCACTCCATAGCAAGGGCAAGCTCCTCGGCGTGTCTGAACGATGCCACAAAAAGCGGTATCAGCACTGGGATAAGGGCTTTGGCTTTCTGAATGAGCGAGCCTGTTTCCATATCCGCTCCTCTTGCTTTCTGTGCCGACATTATCTTGTCTGTTTCCTCGATAAGGGTAGGGATAAATCTCAGGGCAATAGTCATCATCATTGCAAGCTCATGGACAGGCACTTTTATCTTTTTCAGAGGTGAAAGCAATCTTTCGATAGCGTCTGTCAGGTCGATAGGCGAGGTGGTGTAGGTAAGAAGCGAAGTACCCACGATAAGGCAGATTATCCTTATCATCATGAACACTGCCGTGTCAACGCCTTCATCGGTTATCTTGAGAAATTTCCACTCAAAATAGGCTTTGCCCGTTCTGATAAAAAGCAGATTGAGTATCGCCGTGAATATTATTATCGGCACGATAGGCTTCAAGCTTTTTATCATGAGTTTACCGGGTATTTTCGATATGATAAAAGTGAGAATAGTAAAAGCTATGCCCACAAGAAGTCCCCACACGCTGTTTGCGGCGAAAAGCATTACTATGAAAACCGCCGTCATTATTATCTTTATTCGTGCGTCCATTCGGTGAATGACAGAATTTCCGGGAAAATACTGTCCTATAGTAATATCCTTTATCAAGGTATATTCCTCCAATTTTCTATCTCAACTTACACAGTCCTGCTCTCTGCTCATATGGGTCAAAGGCAGTCCGCTGCTTACTTATTCTTTTTCTGCTCCAGCATTTCAAGGATGACCTTTTTCGCATAGCCAACTGTATACACATCGTCCTTAATATCAATGCCCATGGCTTTGAGCCTGTTTATAACTCTTGTTATCTGCGGCACTGCAAGTCCCATTGACACAAGCTCCTCTGAACGGTGGAACACCTTCACGGTATCATCATAGCAAAACAGCTTTGACTCGTTCATGACAAGTATCTTTGAAACGTTCTTTGCGATATCTTCCATAGAATGGGATACCAGCAAAACAGTGTTTTTCATCTGTTCATGATACTCTCTTATAAGACCAAGTATCTGCTCTCTGCCCTTTGGGTCAAGACCCGAAGCAGGTTCGTCAAGGATAAGCACCTTTGGGTTCATTGCCATAACGCCTGCTATAGCCACACGCCTTTTCTGTCCGCCTGAAAGCTCGAAAGGCGATTTGTCAAGTATCTCAGGGCTTAGCCCTACCATTCTTGCTGCCTCTTTCACATACTTGTCTATCTGATCTTCCTTGATACCCATATTCTTAGGTCCGAATGCGATATCCTTATAACAGGTCTCCTCAAAGAGCTGATACTCAGGATACTGAAACACAAGACCCACCTTAAATCTTATAGGGCGAAGCCTTGATTTATCGTCCCACAGCCTTTCTCCGTCTATATAGACGCTTCCGCTCGTGGGCTTCAAAAGACCGTTGAAATGCTGGATAAGGGTAGATTTGCCTGAGCCTGTATGTCCTATTATACCCACCATTTCGCCGTCATTTATCTCTATATTAACATTGTCTACGGCTGTTTTGCGAAAGGGCGTACCCTCGCCGTAAACATAAGTCAAGTTTTCCGTTTTAATTACTGCCATTGTTACTCCCTATCACTTAAGCATTTCATAAAGCTTCTTAACGCACTCGTCCTCGTGGATTATCTCGGTGGAGATGTCATAGCCTGCCTTTTTAAGTTCCCAGCAAAGCTCTGTCACCTGCGGCACGTCAAGTCCCAGATTTTTCATGGTTTCCACATTTGAGAATATCTTCTTCGGAACGTTATCCATTATGACCTCGCCACCGTCTATTACAACAACACGCTGTGCCTGTGCAGCTTCCTCCATATAATGGGTGATCAACACGATAGTAACGCCCTGCTCGTTGAGCATTTTGACAGTTTTCATTACCTCGTCCCTGCCGTGAGGGTCAAGCATGGCGGTAGGCTCGTCAAGAAGTATACAATCAGGCTTCATTGCGATTATGCCTGCGATAGCCACACGCTGTTTCTGTCCGCCTGAAAGCTTATGGGGTGCATGAAGTCTGTATTCATACATACCGACGGTTTTAAGAGCCTCGTCAACACGCCTGCGTATCTCATTCGGCTCGACGCCCATATTTTCAAGGGCGAAAGCCACGTCCTCCTCCACGATAGTTGCAACTATCTGGTTATCAGGGTTTTGGAATACCATGCCCACCTTTTCTCTTATAGGCAAGAGGTTATTTTCGTCCAAAGTGTCCATGCCGTTCACATAGACAGCCCCCGACTCAGGAAGATTTATAGCGTTTATGCACTTTGCAAGTGTAGATTTGCCTGAGCCGTTATGACCAAGCACTGCCACAAACTCGCCTTTTTCTATGTTCAGATTTATGCCTTTAAGCACCTCCGTTTTAACAGGTGGGTCTTCAAGGTCGTTCACATAGGAAAAGTGCAGATCCTTTATTTCAATAAAACTGCTCATTTCACTTTCCTTACCAAATTTAGTTTATTCCTTATCTTCAGGCTGTTCTTTCTGTTCAGCCTTTCTTTCCTTATGCTTTTCGTAAACATTCTCGGCTTTGTCTATTCCTTTATCAAGGAGCTTTTCAGCCTTGTTCTTTACCTTTTTGCCCGTTTCGCTCTCGGCGAACTCGTGGGCTTTTTCCTTTCCCTTTTCAAACAGCTCTCCTGCTTTGCTCTTTATCTTCTGCCCCTTTTCACTTTCAGCAGCCTCGTGAGCTTTTTCTTTGCCCTTTTCAAGCATATTTCCTGCTTTGTGTTTAAGTTCATCAAAATCAAAAGACATAAACTTTCCTCCTGTCTGAAATTTTGGTTTATACCTTATTATAATATATGGGTATGCGAACGCTGTTCGTCCCTACATATTGCCCATAAGCTTTTCAATATCTTTTACTGTTGGCGGATAAAGTGCGATAGGAAACTTTTCCACCGCCGCACCTGCCACAGCACAAGCTGTTTTCACCAATGTATCGTCATCAAGACCTTTATAAAGTCCATATACAGCGCCTGCCTTAAAGCTGTCCCCTGCGCCAAGTGTTGACACTACGTCTACTTTAAATGCAGGGCACATCTTTGGCACAGCACCCTTCCTGCCATACATCGCACCCTTTTCACCAAGGGTGAATATCACAAGCCCGTCTGTATTATCTGTATAAAGCCTAAAAAGCTCATCATAGCTTTTATCCGGATAATATTCATCAAGGTGCTGATGAGATATGCAATTTACTGCACAATGCTTATTGATATAGCTGTCATAGGCACAATCTATGGTGACGTATTTCTTGCCATATTTTACGCAATACTCGGCTATCTTATCACCAAAATAAGGGTCAGCCGCAACGCAGGCTGAATTTTTCACTGACTCCTCCGAAGGCTGTTCATAAAAAGGCTCCGGACGTGAATAAAGCTTATCCCACTCGCCAAAACAGGTGCGTGTATTTTTATCTATGATAACATAGTCGGTCACGCCCTCGAAACCCTCTGTTACAAGCTCTGAAAGGTCAGCAGTCTTGTCTGCAAAATAATCCTTTATAAGCTTTTCATTGCCGCTTCCAAGGTGAGTACCCCCAAGCTTTACAGGCACATTCAGACTGCAAAGAACAGCCGCCGCTGTTCCGGTCTCACCACCGACAAGGTGATATTTTTCCTTTATCTCTGCCGTACCGTCTGCCTTTGGAAAATCACCGTCAAGAAGAAACGAACAGGTGGAGATCATTTGGCCGTACATATAAACATAATTCTCAGTATATTTCATGTGAACACCATTCCTTACTATAGCAAAGCTATTTCTGCCAAATTGCCGTTGAACCGCATGGAAGCACACCGCCTGTTGCCTCCACAGGCAATCCTATCTCATCAGCCGTGACGTTTCCGCCAAACCTCGTTCCGAGGACATCTCTCAGGATATATGCCATAACTGAGGGTGAAAGTCCTGTGGTATAGCTGTTGAGCAGGAAGAAAAGCGGCTCGTCGCTCAAAACGCCTGAGCAGGTCTTTACAAGGTCATAGATACAATCTTCAAGCTTCCATATCTCTCCGCCAGGTCCTCTGCCGTAGGACGGAGGATCCATAACGATAGCGTCATAGGTCTTGCCACGGCGTATCTCACGCTGAACGAACTTTTCGCAATCGTCCACAAGCCAGCGAATAGGCTTATCGGAAAGCCCTGACACAGCGGCGTTCTCTCTTGCCCACTGCACCATGCCCTTTGATGCGTCAACGTGTGAAACGCTTGCACCTGCTTCGGCACAGGCAAGGGTAGCTCCGCCTGTGTATGCAAAGAGGTTTAACACCTTTATCTCTCTGTCTGCGTTTCTTATTTTATCAGCCATGAAGTCCCAGTTCACAGCCTGTTCAGGGAAAAGACCTGTGTGCTTGAAGCCCGTTGGTCTGATTATAAACTTCAAATTCTTATAGCCGATGTTCCAACTTTCAGGCAGGCGCTTTCTGTATTCCCATTCGCCGCCGCCCTTTGAGGAACGGTGATATATGCCGTCTGCCTTTGTCCACAGGTCAGAACGCTTCGGGGACTTCCAGATTATCTGAGGATCAGGTCTTACAAGCACCTTTCCGCCCCAGCTTTCAAGCTTATCGCCACTTGAAGTATCTATTATCTTATAGTCTTTCCAGTTTTCTGCAATTCTCATATTTTTTATCCTTATATAAAATTTACTTTTTCCACGGCCTTTTATTTTCCGTCCAGCCCTTTGCCTTCCAATATGCACTGTCAGCAGGATTCCAGCCCTTTTTGTTTGCAAAGTGAAAAATAGTGAAATACATTCTGCCTTTAAGGCTGACCTTTGGCTCAAAGCTGTCGCTTTTAAGCTTTGCGGCAATGCTGTCGGTCTTTTTCCTTATCTTTGCAAGCATTTTGTCTGAAACCATGCTCCAGCTCGTTGCGTGTATGCCGAAGCCTATCTTATATATCTTAGGCACTCCCCAGAATGACAAGCTATCCGCCATATCTTTATTAGTGCTGTTCATGCCTGCACCTGCGGCGGTGGATATTACAACGGCACGCTTTGAGAACATTTTCTCCTCAGGGCGGTGGACTATCCAACGCCAGCCGTAATGGTCGAGCCATGCTTTCATCGAGCCCGTGCAGTGGTAGACATACACAGGGGAAGTAAGTATCAGCACGTCTGCTTCGTCCACCGCTTTGGTGATAGGCTCAAGCTTCTCATAGTGAGGACACTTTTCTTCGCCTTTCATAAAGCAATTGGTACAGCCACAGCAGAACTCGCCGAAATCTCTCGGCAGGAAGAACTCTGTCACCTCGCCGCCAAGTTTATCGGCTAACATTTTGCCTATATGATATGTAGAGCCTTTATGGTTTTGACCGTTTATCAAAGCTATTTTCAAAATATCACCTTACATTTTTTCGATAAGCTCCGCTATCTTGTGTGCATATTCTGTGATTATGCCTGTTCTCTTGCCCTCTATCATAACACGAACGAGAGGCTCTGTGCCTGACTCACGGACAAGTATCCTGCCCTCGTCACCAAGCTTTTCGGAATACATCTTTATAGCGTCTGTTATCTCAAGGACTTTATCCCACATACCCTTTTTGTCTGCTGTTATCTTAACGTTCACAAGTACCTGCGGATAGCACTCCATGCAGGAAGCAAGCTCGCTTGCCTTTTCGCCTGTGCATTTGAGGACTGTCAGAAGCTTTGTACCTGTCAGCTCACCGTCGCCTGTGTTTGCATAGTCAAGAAGAATGATATGACCTGACTGCTCACCGCCTATATTATATCCGCCTTTGAGCATTTCTTCAAGAACGTATCTGTCGCCAACCTTTGTGGTAGCGGCAACGATGCCGTTTGCCTTTGCATACTTGAAAAAGCCGAGGTTTGTCATAACTGTAACAACGCAGGTATTATTTTTGAGAATACCCATGTTCTTCATATATTTTGAGAAGATAGCAAGTATCTTATCACCGTCGATAAGCTCGCCCTTTTCGTCAACTGCAAGACATCTGTCAGCGTCGCCGTCAAAGGCAAGACCGATATCGCAATGATTATCAACAACTGCCTTTTGCAGACCCTCGATATGTGTTGAGCCGCAATCCTTATTTATATTCGTTCCGTCCGGCTTATCGTTGAGCATTATGCACTTTGCACCAAGTCCCTCGAAAATTCTCTGTGCGCACACAGAAGCTGAGCCATTTGCACAATCAAGCGCCACACGGATACCGTTGAAATCGGTCTGAACTGTTTTCATAACATAGCGGATATAATCCCAAGCTGCGTCCTTTTCGTAATAAACGTGACCTATATCACAGCCGTCCTTAAGCTCTATCTTTTCAGGTGTGTCTAGGATAAGTGCTTCTATCTCGTTTTCTATCTCGTCAGAAAGCTTGAAGCCTGTGCCAGAGAAAAGCTTTATGCCGTTAAACTCAACAGAATTGTGTGAAGCGGATATCATAACGCCTGCGTCTGCGTTGTATTTCTTTACAAGCATTGCAACGGCAGGGGTAGGAACAACACCGAGTATATGAGCGTCTGCACCAACTGAGCAGATACCAGCCACCAGTGCGGACTCCAGAATGTCGCCTGAGATACGGGTATCCTTGCCTATGATTATCTTAGCCTTGTGGTTTGTTTCCTTCGTGAGTACCATTGCGGCAGCTCTGCCTATCTGCATAGCAAGCTCACAGGTAAGCTCTGTGATAGCTACTCCTCTTGCGCCGTCAGTTCCAAATAATCTTCCCATAATAATTAGCTCCTTTTCGAGGTCATACCTCTATATTATTTTTTATTTATGTAAACTCTATATTAACACACATATTAAATTGATCCGATACAATTTTTATCAAAGACAGAAAAGTGCGGGTCCTATTCAGGCGAACACTGTTCGCCCCTACAGAACAAGGAATCATCGCCGCTAGGCGATACCATAATTCCTCACTCCTCATTCCTCATTAAGCATTCCTCACTAAATCACAGATGCGTTTGTCCGTCCTTGAGAAAGCCCAAATGATCGTAAGCAAGCTGTGTCGCCACACGTCCCCTTGGGGTCTTTGAGAGGAAACCTAACTGCATGAGATACGGCTCGCAAACGTCCTCAATGGTGACTGACTCCTCGCCGATAGCCGCCGCAAGGGTTTCAAGTCCTACAGGACCACCGTCATAGCCTTTTATTATCATAGTCAGCAGACGTTTGTCGAGAGAGTCAAGTCCCAGCTTGTCAACGTCCATTCTGTTGAGGGCTATCTTTGCAATGTCTGCGGTTATCCTGCCGTCGCCCATGACTTCGGCAAAATCACGCACACGCCTTAAAAAGCGGTTTGCTATTCTTGGAGTTCCCCTGGAGCGCTTCGCTATCTCCTCTGCACCGTCATCATCACAAGCCACGCCAAGCAAAACTGCGGAACGCTTTACGATATCGGAAAGCTGTTCTGTATTGTAAAGCTCCAAACGCTGGATAACGCCAAAACGATCTCTCAGCGGTGCAGAAAGCGAGCCTGCTCTGGTGGTAGCGCCTATAAGAGTGAACTTGTTAAGCTCGATCCTTATAGACCTTGCCGCAGGACCTTTGCCCATGATTATATCCAAGGCATAATCTTCAAGGGCAGGATAAAGAACTTCCTCCACCTGTCTTGAAAGGCGGTGTATCTCGTCGATAAAAAGCACGTCGCCTTTTTCAAGGTTTGTGAGAAGTGCTGCAAGGTCGCCCGGCTTTTCTATAGCAGGGCCTGAGGTTATCCTGATATTCACTCCCATTTCATGGGCGATTATGGCAGAAAGAGTGGTCTTGCCCAGACCAGGCGGGCCGTAAAGCAGAACATGGTCAAGGCTGTCGCCCCTGTTTTTTGCCGCTTGTATATATATTTTCAGGTTCTCCTTGACCTTTTCCTGACCGATATACTCGTCAAGTGTTTTAGGTCTAAGGCTCACCTCGAAATCGTCAGTTGTTTCCGCCTGAGTTTCTTTCGGGGTGACTATCCTGTCTATATCAAAATCTCCTTTTTCGATCATTTATGGAGTTCTCCTCTCAAAATTTCGCAAGTCCGATAAGGGCTTTCTTTATAAGCTCTTCAACGCTCAAATTCGGGTCAAGCTTTGATATCACTGACATTGCTTCGCCCTCGGTATATCCAAGCACCACAAGGGCTGTGACAGCTTCTTCGACAGCTCCGCTTGGAACAGCCGCAAAGCCCTGAGCCGCATTTCCTCTGACGGATATGGTATTCTCTTTTGCCACCTTATCCTTAAGCTCGAGGACTATCCTTTGTGCTATCTTTGTGCCGATACCCTTTATCTTTGTGAAAGCCTTTGAATCCCCTGTTGCAACCGCAAGCGCAAACTGTGACGGAGTGCAGGCTGAAAGTATGGCAAGACCTGCCTTCGGACCTACTCCGCTGACAGATATGAGCATACGGAAGCTTTTAAGCTCCTCCTTAGTTGCAAAGCCGAAAAGCTCCACCGCGTCCTCCTTTACGGCAAGATGTGTATAAAGCTTGACCTCGCTTTTTCCTGCTATCTGCTGCAAGGTAGAAAATGTTGTTTTGCAGGCATAGCCCACGCCTGCACATTCTATTACGGCAAGGTCGCTCTCGGTATGAACGAGCTTTCCGCTAAGTGAATATATCATATTATTTCTCCTCAAAATTTTTCATAACACGCCTTGTGTTCACCGAAAGCCCGTGAGTTATAGCGATAGCCACTGCGTCCGCTGTATCGTCAGGCTTTGGGATAGCTTTAAGATGAAGCATGGTCTTTGTCATTTCCTGCACCTGCTTTTTCTCGGCACGTCCATAGCCGACTATGGAGCATTTCACCTGCAAAGGCGTATATTCATAGATGGGAATATTTCTTATTATGGCAGGAAGCAAGGTCACTCCCCTTGCCTGTGCAACGTCAATGGCGGTCTTTTCATTGGTATTGAAAAACAGCTTTTCTATTCCCATTTCATCAGGCTTATAGGTGGTTATTATCTCGGTCATATCATCATAGATGACTTTCAGCCGTCTGTTGAAATCCATATCCGAAGAAGTGGTTATTGCACCGTAGTCAACAACAGTGAATTTTCCGCTGTTGTATTCAAGCACTCCGAATCCCACAATGGCGTAGCCCGGGTCGATACCAAGTATTCTCAAATCTACTCCTCCGTTCAATTTCAGCGCTATCCTATAATGACCCTATTATAACAACTAATTATACCATATTTTTCGGTCAAATGCAAGCAAAACGCTGAGTTTTCACCTATTTCTCACAAGGCGAAAATGTAGAAATGCCACTTTGTGAAAAGTCTGTTTTTGGCTAAACTGACTATAGAACAAAACAGCGGTCATCAGGTATGCCCCTGACGCCGCTGTTATCTTTTTATGCTGTATTTTCTAAGCGGCGACTTCCACAATCTTTGGAGGATAAGACCATTGAGCGTGCCTGTGAGAATGCCGCTTATTATGAGATAAGGCAAAAGGCTGAACACCGCCCATGTGCCTGATATCACTGCCGCCGCACAAAGCTGACCTATGTTATGGAAAAAGCCACCAAAAACTGATGTCACCCAAAGCTGGTTTTCACCAACTCTCGAAACCGCAATGCACATGGCGAGATACGCTAAAATTCCGCCTGTGAGTGAGAATGCAAAGCTTACCACAGTCCCGTAAAGCCCTGCCGCAAGGACTATCCTCAAAAGCAGCACCAAGCCTGCCTCTTTTCTGCCGATAAAAAGCATTGCTGCCATTGTGACGATATTGGCAAGCCCAAGCTTCATGCCGCCTATGGGCATAACAGGAAACTGTGCCTCCACCATGAAAATGATAAGTGACAAGGCGGTAAAAATTCCTATAAGGGCGATTTTTTGTACTGATATCTTCATGCTTCCACCCCTATATCACAGCGTCAGCAGAGGTCTCACCGACTATTTTTATCACTAGCTTGTGCGGTGCACAAATGACGGTCTGTCCTGCGTGGGATATCTTTCCTGCATGAACACAGGTCTGGTTCGAGCAATCTGCGACAGACACCCAAATGCTTCCCTCGCCAACGGTTATGGTATTAGTGCCGTTTTCTGTTTTTATATCAAAGGAATACTCCTTATCGGGGGAAAGGTCAGAAATAGTCTTTATAAGCTTGCCGTTTTCATATATCTCGGCAGATTTTTCTCCGCTCTTTCCACCTGTGAGGAAAATAAATATCAGACACGCAGCGATAACAGCCGCAAAAACTGCCGCCCATATGAGATTCTTTCTTTTTACCACTGCCGCACTCCCCTTTTTACAGTATATCTGTTGTTATGAGTATACCACAGCCGTTCTTTTTCGTCAAGACAAACGGCAAGTGTCTGATTTTTTGTACTTAAATATTACAGCAAGGTTACAATAAGGTACAAGATTTCGTACAGTTGTAACATTGCTGTAATTTTCGCCGAAAAAGCCGAAAAAATTGTCGAAAATTTATCAAAATATCCTTATTCACTATTGATTTTTTGAATGGGGTGTGTTAAAATATAAGAGTTGAGTATTCTATTGTTAAGAGTATGTGAACATTTGTTCTTTTTATAGACCGCCATAGCCTGCATTATATGGGCAGATTTAACGATTGCTTTGGTGTATGTTAAATGATTTTAACCAAATCGTTGAAATTCTTGCTTTTTGCTTTTATTTTGCCTGTGGCTGTGGTATAATAATCTGAGCGTCGGCAGAGAGAGAAGCCGACAATCTCGTTAAGGAGTGTGTAAACTTGGAGAAGTTTGTTATACATGGAGGTAAGCCGCTGCATGGTACTGTGCAGATAAGCGGTGCAAAAAACGCTGCTGTTGCATTGGTTGCGGCAACTATCCTGTGCGACGAGCCGTGCGTTCTTGAGAACGTGCCTGAGATAAGCGATATAACTAAGTGCATGAAGATCCTGCGTGAAATGGGCGCAGAGGTCAGACTTTTAGATAAAAATACTATATATTTTGACACAAAGGGCATTGAAAAGCCTGAAGTGCCATATGAGCTTGCAAGAACCATGAGAGCGTCATGCTATTTTCTTGGCACGCTGCTTGGAAGATTTCACGAGGCTTTTGTTCCGATGCCGGGCGGCTGTGACCTTGGCGACAGACCTATAGATCAGCATTTGAAAGCTTTCAAGGCGCTTGGTGCGTCTGACGAGATAGTGAACGGAGCTAATCATGTCACAGCAGACGAGCTTGTGGGCAATCAGATATACTTTGACTTTGTTACTGTTGGCGCAACTATGAATGCAATATTTGCCTCTGTAAAGGCAAAGGGGCTTACTATAATCGAAAATGCGGCGAAAGAGCCTCATATCGTTGACCTTGCGAACTTCCTTAACTCAATGGGTGCTGATATCAGAGGCGCAGGTACAGACGTTATCAAGATAAGAGGCGTTGAGTACCTCAAAGGCGTTACCTATGCGACTATCCCTGACCAGATAGAGGCAGGCACTTATATGGTAGCGGCGGCTGCCACAAAGGGCGACGTTGTTATCGCAAATGTTATCCCTAAACACCTTGAGTCTATCACGGCAAAGCTACGCAAGGTAGGCGTAAACGTTGAGGAAAGCGACGAGAGCGTTCATGTTTGGGTGGACGGTCCGCTCGTGAAAACTTCTATAAAAACTATGCCGCACCCTGGCTTCCCTACTGATATGCAGCCGCAGTTCTCAACACTGCTGACGCTTGCAGAGGGTACGAGCATCGTTACAGACGATATTTTTGACAACAGATTCAGATATGTGGCTGAGCTTAGAAGAATGGGTGCTGACATTTCTGTTGACGGCAAGGTGGCTGTTATACAGGGCGTTGGCAAGCTCAAGGGTGCTCCTGTTGTGGCAACTGACCTGAGAGCAGGTGCTGCCATGGTGATAGCAGGACTTGCCGCAGAGGGCACTACTGAGATAGACAATATTTTCTACATCGAAAGAGGATATGAAAAGATAGATGAGAAGCTCAGAGGGCTTGGAGCTGACATTCAGCGTGTTTACAAGCCTGACGCTAACGAAATGGAACTTAGCGGCTGATAAATATCGATAACACTGCGGCGGCATATTATTTGCCGCCGTTTTTTACAGCATTTGAGAGGACATGATATGGAGCTTTTTATTTCCGACCTTGACGGAACGTTGCTTAACGGCAATGCAGAGGTGACGGAGTTCACAAGAGACACTTTGAACAGGCTCATGGCAAAGGGGCTTAACTTCACTGCCGCCACTGCAAGGACGCTTGCTTCAGCAGGAAAAATACTTTCGGGACTTGACCTGAAGCTTCCCGTTATACTTATGAACGGCGTGCTTATTTATGATATGACGGAGAAAAAATACGTCAAGATAAACAGCCTTTCCAGGGAGCTTTGCGGTCTTATCATAGGTCTTTCAAAAGAGCTTGGTTTAGAACCTTTTATGTACTCGGTTTCAGATAACCAGCTTTCCACAAGATATGAGAGGCTTATTTCTCCTGCTATGGAGAGCTTTTACAACGAACGCAGAGAGAAATATTACAAGTCTTTCACGCAGGTCAGTGACCTTTCTCAGTACATCGACAATGTGATATACTTCACATTTATTGCAGAAAAAGAAAAACTTGTACCGCTGTATGACGCTCTTAAAGAAAATGAAAAACTGAACATCACATACTATTATGATGTTTATGACCCCAAGCTTTGGTATCTTGAAGTGTTCTCTTCGATGGCTTCTAAGGAGCAAGGCGTGAGGTATCTTCGTGAGAATTACGGCTTTGACTTTGTCACGGCTTTTGGCGACAACACCAACGATCTGCCTATGTTCAAGGCGGCTGATAAAAGAGTGGCGGTAAAAAACGCCTGCAAAGAGGTGCTTGAAGACTGTGACGAGGTGACAGGCACAAATGAAGAAGACGGTGTTGCAGAGTATCTTCTGAAAACTTTTGAAGGGAATTAGTTATGGCAAGGATATATCCACTTTTTTCATCAAGCAAGGGCAACAGCTCTTTTATCGGCAACAGTGACGGCGGGATACTTGTTGACGCAGGAGTATCCTGCAAACGTCTTTGTGAGGCTTTGAAAGCTAACGAGATCGACCCTGCTGTGATACAGGGAATTTTTATCACACACACACATTCCGACCATGTTTCTGGGCTTAAAGTTCTCACTAAGAAATATCATATCCCTGTATTTGCCCAAAAGACCAATCTTGAAATACTTGTATCTGACGGCAAAATAGACCCTGCCTGTGATGTCAACGAGGTGGACGACAATGAAGTGTGCATAGGAGATTATGCCGTAAAAGGTTTTGCCACATTTCATGATACCCCTGCAAGCTGTGGATATCAGATAAAGACCCCTGACGGCAAGCAGGTGTGCGTATGCACCGACCTTGGAACTGTTACAAATGAGGTGGATATGCACCTGAGCGGTTCTGACCTTGTTTTGCTGGAGTCAAATTATGATGAGTCAATGTTGAAAAATGGACCTTATCCATACGAGCTGAAAAGGCGCATCGCTTCAGACCACGGCCACCTTTCAAACTCTGCCTGCGGAGAACAGCTAAAAAAGCTTATGACAGCAGGTACATATAAATTTATTTTAGGGCATTTAAGTCAGGAAAACAACACGCCTTTGCAGGCTGAAAACACGGCTGTGGGAGCACTTGGGGATTACGAGCGCAACAGCGACTATATTTTACATATAGCAAAACCTGAGGGCAGCGGAATGGCGGTGGCATTTTGATAAGGATAAATCTTATTACAGTTGGAAAGCTGAAAGAAAAATACTGGCGTGACGCTGCGGCGGAATACTCAAAGCGGTTGGGGGCGTTCTGCAAGCTTGAAATAGTTGAGCTGAACGAGTCGAGGTTATCTGACAACCCATCCGAAAAGGAGATAGCAGCGGCGCTTGAAAACGAGGCGAAAGCCATGAAAGGCTACACTGACATCAAGGGTGCATACAATATTGCAATGTGCATTGAGGGCAAGCAGCTTTCAAGTGAAAAGCTGTCCAAAAAGCTCAGCGAATGCGGTCTGAACGGATTCAGCACAGTGAATTTCATAATAGGCTCTTCATTCGGCATTGCCCCTGAGATAAAGGCGAAAGCTGACCTGCGCTTATCAATGTCGGAGATGACGTTCCCACACCAGCTTGCAAGGATAATGCTTTTGGAGCAGGTTTACAGGGCATTTCAGATAAGTGCTAATACTAGGTATCATAAGTGAATTTCGGATATGACAAAACCGCACTTTGTGACTGTCATGTAGTGATGAACATCAAGATCGAGCATCTTATTGTAAAGTTCAAACAGCTCACTTTCGGTCTTGCTGGTCAAAAAATCATTGGCATTGATAATTTCAAGGACAAGCTTAAAACGGCTGATAAAAATATCGTTCAGCTTGTATGCACAGCTTTTGCTGTCCATAGAATCATCTGTAATTGAAATATGAGGATTTCTTGACTTAGTATTATAATATTATAATTCAGCATGCTGCGGAGGTATAACATGAAAAAAATATCAATGGTAATAAATGCAGACGACAGGCTCGGACATATCTCTCCCGAGATATACGGACATTTTTCCGAGCATCTCGGAAGATGTATCTACAATGGTATATATGTGGGTGAAAATTCACCTATTCCGAATACAGACGGAATAAGGAATGATATCATCGAGGCGCTCAGAAATATAAAAGCTCCCGTTTTCCGCTGGCCCGGCGGCTGCTTTGCAGAAGAATATCAATGGCAGGACGGTATCGGCGAAAAATCTCTGCGCCGAAAGATCGTGAACACGAACTGGGGCGGAGTTACGGAGGATAATTCTTTTGGCACGCACGAATTTATGCGCTTCTGTGAGCTTGTTGGCTGCAAGCCTTATATAAACGGCAATGTTGGCAGCGGCAGTGTTCGTGAATTATCCGAATGGATAGAATATATGACCTCAGATGCGGAATCACCTCTCACAGAGCAGAGAAAGAAGAACGGCAGAGCCGAGCCGTGGAAACTCGAATACCTCGGTATCGGCAATGAAAACTGGGGCTGTGGAGGAAATATGCGTCCCGAATATTACGCCGACGTTTATAAAAGGTATCAGACATTCTGCCGCAATTATTCGGGAAACAGACTTTACAGAATAGCCTGCGGTTCAAGCTCTGCCGACTATAACTGGACAGAAGTCATGATGAAAAATCTTGACAGCAATAATGTTGATGCTATCGACCTGCATTATTATACGATGCCAGTATGGCCCGAAATGGAGTCTGCCACCGATTTTGACGATGAGCTTTATTATAAAACTATCGCTGCAGCGAACTTTTCCGATGAGCTTATCACAAGACATTCGGAGATAATGAACCGCTATGATCCTGAAAAGAAAATAGGACTTGTAATAGGAGAGTGGGGCTGCTGGCATAAGGTAGAAGAGGGTACGAACCCGGGATTTTTATATCAGCAGAATACAATGCGTGATGCTATCGTTGCTGCAATAGAGCTGAATGTTTTTAACAGACACAGCGACCGTGTTGTAATGGCAAACCTTGCGCAGGCGGTGAATGTTCTCCAATCGGTCATTCTTACAGAGGGCGATAAGATGATAAAAACGCCTACATATCACGTTTTCGACCTTTTTAAAACACACCAAAACAACGAGGCAGTTTACTGCTATACGCAGAACGAAAATATGTCGGAAGGTAAAAATGCTCCGATGATCTCGGTTTCCGCATCGGTGAACGAAAAGAGTATGACCGTTACCGCCGCAAACTGTTCGCTTACGGAAGAGGCTGCTGTTGAATGCAGCATTTTCGGATTTAAAGCATCATCAGTTTCTTGCAGGATACTTACAAACGAGGCGCACAGCTATAACGACTTCGACTGTCCCGACAGAGTGAGCATTACCGAGCATACGGCAGTCATCAAGGACAATGTGTTAAAGCTGAATATTCCGCCTTGTGCTGTTGTGGAATGTGTTGTTGACTAAATATTGGGGCATATTCACAGTGCATTTCGTTTTTATAATAAAAATATAAGCATAAGAGCTGCGTTTCATTAAAGAAGCGCAGCTCTTTGTTTTATAAAGTCATAATATGTTGGGCATTGTGCTCGCAAAAAAATAATACATAAAATGGGCTTCTGTTGATAAAATGTGAATGTGTTCACATTTGGGGATTTTCTCCTTATGTGCTACAATTGGGCAAGGAGGAAACCGAAGGATTTGCCAACATGACAAAACCGCCGCAACCAAACTCGGTTGCGGCGGTAATTTTATCTGCTATGAATTATTGTTCTTGCTGTAATACTCTGTCTGCTTATCGTAGACCACTTTCGGTGTGTAACGCTTTATGGCCTTGTTGTTTACCTTGATGTCAAGCTTTTCTACCCAGCTTGTTAATTTCTTCTGAAATTCATCGCTCTTCATTTCTTTCAGAAGATCTTCATGATTGTCCTTGGCATATTCTGTATCTCTGCCCTTAACATCGCCCTTGATAAGAATGTAATATGCGTTATCGTCCTCATAAGCTGTTGCAACGTCTGTGCTCATACCGCTTACTTCTTTGAGTATCTTGCCGTTTGTTGTGTCTTTCTGTGAATCGTCCATTGTGCCGTAATTCATCATCTTTTCATTTGCATACGGGTCAGGTGCAGAAGAAGAACTGTCTGTGGAAGAATCTGTGTCCGACGCTACTGTGCTTGAATCTGCTGTGCTGTCAGAAACTGAAGATGTGTCATCGCTTGCTATGGAGCTTGTGTCACTCTCTGCTACAGAAGAAGTGTCATCTGACGCTGTTGAACTGTCTGAGGCTGATGAATCGCTGTCAGCGGCGGAGCTTGAATCTGAGGCTTTCTTTGATGCAACATAATCATTGTATTCGTCTATAATGCTGTCAAAATCGTCAAACGAAACGCCCTGAGCCTTTTCAAGGAACTCATCTCTTTTTGCCTTGGCTTCCTCATTTGCAGCGTCTGCTGAGTCTGTAGAAGAATCGGTGGCTGATGATGAAGAATCAGTTGATGCTTTAGTTTTTGCAAAGGAAATGGATTTATATCTCAGGTAGTTATCATCAAGATACTTCACCATTTCATCGTCTGAAACAGCTTCCTCGCCGCCCTCTGCATAGTAGTGATCAAAAAGCTCTTCCCTCATTTTAGAGCCTTTGAGTGCAAGCTTTACAGATTCCTTTGAGATACCCTCTGACTCGTAAAACTCGCCCTGAGAATCCCATGTGCTGCTTATGCTGTCATTAATGGACTTTATATCTTCATCTGAAAGAGTAAGTCCAAGCTCGTTGAACTTGTCAACTACAGCCGCATACTCCTTAGTTGCAGTGAGAGCATAATCTGAAAGATACTCGTCAAATGCCTTTCCGTCTACCTTCTGATTGAAATAGTCCTTTTTGATGCCTTTCTGATAATACATCATCGTCATTTGATATGACATTTCTGTAAGCTCATTATAAATGTAGATACCTGCGTTTATCTTGCTGTCACCTACTGTCATTACATAGCTTGTGTCCGAGCAAGAGGTAAGGCTCGCAGTACAAAGCAATGCGGCAGTAAGAGCAGCCGTTATTTTTTTAGCTTTAGCCATTTTATTATCCATTTCCTTTCCGAAAAAATCGTCTTACTAACAGGCAGAAAACCGCCTTAACTTTTACATTATACTACATTTGAGCCTATAAGTCAAGTGGATATGTGTCTCTCACACGCAAAAACTGTAGTGCTACAATAGATATTGGACAAAATTAAGAAAAAAGAAAAGAGAGATAGACAAAAATCTGATAAAATAAAGT
>NZ_JBCPGA010000128.1:0-1046 GCF_040914135.1 Ruminococcus sp. RTP21204st1_B2_RTP21204_210225
ACCGATTCCGTATCGTAAAGCTTTGTCTGTACCCATACATCTGTTGCAAAGGTTACTCCTTCTTCAGATGTGTTGGTTATCTTAAGTATATTAAATCTCGCACGATTTCCGTCGTCTCTTGACTCAAAAGATACTGTCTGCTTTTTTGTTCCGTTAAGAATGGTTTCGTGTGTTCCGGATGTTTTGAAGTTATACCATGAATTGTCATACTGATACAGATTTCCGCCTACAGTCATTGTTCCGGCTGTAAGCAATTTGCTGTGATCGACATTTGAACGTGTTGCAAACGTTCCGGCCACCGTTACTTTATCTGCTTCGTTGGTCATGTTAAGTCTGCCAGAACTTGCTCCATTTCCTGTGGTCTGTATCTTGTAATCTCCTGTTACCACAAGTTCTCCGCCGTTGACCTTTATCTCTCCGCCTGACTGGGTCAGATCTCCGTTGACAGTCAACTTATGTCCGTTGAGGTCGAGAGTACCGTATACCAATTCAAAGCCGTCTACGGTTTCATCCTTTTCAAGCGTCCAGCCGTTCTTTCTTCCATCTGCAAATTTAAGCTTTTTGTTCTTATCGGTAATATTATTCGCATTGAAGTATGAAGAAACATACACTCCATCCTCAGATGTGTTGGTTATTTCCAAATTTGCAAAGCGAGCATTCGGACTTGCAAGGCTTATCGTCTGCTTTTCCGTTCCGCTTAGTACGACCTTGTGATCACCGGTAGCATAGAAGTTATTTCCGTTACCCGAATACTGATTGAAATTTCCCTTGACCTCGAGTATTCCGTTCGTTAGCAGTCCGTTGTGATCATACCTTGAGTACATTACAAAATTACGGTTTACCTTTACAAAGTCATCTTCCTTGGTCATTTGCAGTCTTGCATATGATTCATTTCCGTAAGCTATCGTTCCGTCGTTGTTCAGCCATGAATCCTGTATTCTCAGATCACGCCCTACATAAAGCTGTCCGTTATTTACGTTCATTATTGCATAGTAATATCCCAAAGCAAGATCATTTCCCACTTCAAGCTTATGACCGTTAAGATC
>NZ_JBCPGA010000129.1:0-1039 GCF_040914135.1 Ruminococcus sp. RTP21204st1_B2_RTP21204_210225
ATTAGTTCCGAAGCGTTTTCTACAGTAGGGTTCGCAGTGTAGTCCTCATACTCAAGGTATCTTTTAGCTTCGGGAAAGTCCAAAAGCAAATCGTTTAAAAGCTGTTTTTGATTTTCCGTCACTTCCTTATTCTCAGCAAACTTATTCTGTTCACGTACTTCAACTGTTTCACGGGTTGCGATGTACTTTGTGTAATTTCTGCGCTTGTTTTTACTTTTCTGTGTACCGCTTTTCAGATAGCGGCTTGTTACGATAATTTGAGATAAAGTCATAACATATCACCCCCATTTTTATGTGATTTAATCTAACCGTTGATACCTCACAGCCTTCTCAAAATTAATAACACCGTTAATGCGTTTAACCTCATCTATACACATAGCCCTCAGTTTAATCATCGTATCATCATCAATCTCATGTACCGCCGCAAGCATATGAGTAACTGCACCAAGTTCAACTGCAATTTTAAATAAGGCACGGGACAACCTCTGTTCCGTGCCTTTGACTATTCCTTCCGCCATTGCCGTTAGCTGCGGGGCAATAAATTCCGTTGCCGTATGCTCCTTGTTCAAAAGATACCCGCAATAAAAACGCACAGCCTTTTCAATAAATTCCGAGCGTGATTTACAATTATCGTGCTTAAAAAGAGTGTCCACTATTTCCAAAGTTTCGGGAAAAATCTTTAGTCCAAATCTTTGCTTTTTATACTCAGATGTGACCTCGCAAACCTCTGTTTTTTCGGCTTTTTCTTCTGTATTTTTAATTTTATCCGACTGCAATTTGCAAAACCTCCATTCTATGCGACTGCACGTCAAAGTTTTCAAAACTCCGCAAATTCGGCGAGCTTTGCTCGACGATGTGTCTGTTTGGTCGCTTCAAGCGACCAAACTTTAACCTGCAATATATTAATTTTCCCCCAAACCCTCCCGAATTCTCCCGAATCCTCCATTCTCCAACTCCGCAAAAAAATGCCCCAAATTCGCCCCAGCTGCCTTTAGGGTAAAGTTACCCCACCCATGCTCTGAAAACGCCACACGAGGGC
>NZ_JBCPGA010000130.1:0-1025 GCF_040914135.1 Ruminococcus sp. RTP21204st1_B2_RTP21204_210225
TTAATACGTATTCCGTTAATAAGCTCAACCTCTATGACACAAAAATGGCTTATCCAAATTCGTGAAACACACGCTTTGAATAAGCCGATATCTAAGCTGTTTAATTGTTCATGACCTTGAAGTAATTCTTTTAGTTCCTCTGTTTTCTGCGGACTTTCATTGTATGAGCAGCAGTCATATTTCATTTCTGCAAGCTTGAAAATTTCAGCTTTAACTCTGTCAAAATCCACTTGCGGAGAATCTGTCATCTGATTGATCTCATTCTGTTTTCGTATCACATCGGCAGTAGGTGAATATGTGCTTATCTCGCCGCCGGATTCCAACAAACTCGGATTAGCTATTGCCGAGTTCAGAACAGTCAGAACTGCTCCGATTATCATTTGATCTGTAAGCCGATATTCAAGCTTGTAACAATCGGGATTTCTGCAATCCCAATGCTCGTACTTTGAATTGCCGCCTATCCGTGAAAGTCTGTGACCGCATTCGGAGCAGTATGTACGGTTCCTGATTTCTCGCAAATCAGCGGATATCAGATTAAGTGTAGTTGCTTTCCGTATCCGCTTTTTATTTGCAAGTCTAAAAGTATCATCATCAATTATCTGCGGATATTTGTCAGTACCGAGATACTTTTCATTCTCAATTATCCGCTTAACCATGTTCTTGTTCCACTTATCCGAATCAGCATTGTAGCGAATTTTCTCTGACTGCATAAGCTTTGCGATCTCAGACAAACTTCTGCCTTTCAGATACTCGTCAAATATTTTAACAACGGCGTAAACTTCTTTTGGCTCGGTTGTTATCTCACCGTTTTTCATACAGTATCCGAACGGGATTGTACGATTCTTTGGCATTATTTTCACTCCTTTCAGACTACAATAATATCACATTTTCTTCTCAAAAGCTATTACCAATAGCAACAAAAAAATGCCTTGCAATTTTACCTGCAAAGCATTTAGATTCAGTTATAACAACTTTTCATAATCTCGTCCGGAATACACAACTCTCGCTATCGTTACAAGCTTTTT